>JALRIU010000226.1 GCA_023255355.1 Pseudomonadales bacterium
CAAATTTGCCCATGGGTGGAGTGGTGCATGGCTTTGGCGGCAGTTACGAAATAGCACTGCGATATTGGCAGTTAGGTTTTGTAATTGGTGTGGGTGCAATGGCTACACGCCCCCATACTCGGCACGCAAAACGAGCGTTTACTGAGCTGCCTATTGAGGCTTTGTTACTCGAGACGGATTCGCCCGCTATGCCTATTTGGAGAGATGCTGAAGATTGGTCAAAACAACGCAATGAACCTGCTAATATTCAGGTTGTTGCTTCGGCATTGGCTGACCTCAGAGGAATTTCAATCTCTGAGTTAGCTAAACAATGTCGAGTAAATACCCAAAAAATGTTTGGAGTGTAACCTTGGCCGACTTCGATGCAGATAAATTTAGAGCGCAGTTTCCAATTTTTAATACAGCGGAAAATCGAAGCTTAGTCTATTTAGATAATGCTGCGACCACCCAGCGTCCGCAATGCATGGTCGATGCAGTCAGTCATTTTTATACTCACAGCAATGCCAATGCCCACCGCAGCAGTCATCGTTTGTCACGCGATGCGACCAGTATTGTAGAAAATACCCGTAAAACCGTCGCCTCGTTTATCAATACTGTGCCCGAGCAAATTGTGTTTACAAGTGGCGCTACCATGGCAATGAATATCGCGGTTGCCGCAATATGTGAGAGCTTGGTCGCTGGTGATGAAATTATTTTGTCCGTGGTTGAGCATCACGCCAATATTGTGCCTTGGCAGCAACAGGCTGAAAAACGTGGCCTGAAAATAAACTACCTACCGATCGGTAAAAGTATGATCGATGTAGGCCAGTTGCCGAAACTTATTAACGATAAGACGCGAGTCGTTTGTTTGAGTGCGGCCTCAAATGTGCTTGGAAGCAGATTAGATATTGCTTCTGTAAAACGTAGTATCGCCGGTAAAGCAATTATGTTGGGTCTAGATTTGGCTCAGTATATCGGGCACCAGGCTGTGGATGTTGAGCAGTTGGGATGTGATTTTGCCGTGTTTTCAGCGCATAAAATGTATGGCCCCACTGGTGTTGGCGTGCTGTGGGCATCTTCTGAGTGTTTTTCGACATGGTCGCCCTTTATGTTTGGGGGTGAAATGATCGAGCATGTTGATTTGCAAGCAAGTCGGTTTCGAGAGGGCTATGCCAAATTTGAAACGGGTACCGCTAATGTTGCCGGTATCGCAGGTTTTGGCGCCGTGTTGCAGTGGTTATCAAGGCTTGATAGGCAGGCAATGCATAATCACGAAACTAAAATTTTGCACTATGCCCATCAGCAATGTGCAGCCATCCCTGGCATCGAACTTCTTACCTCGCCAGATGACAATGTTGGTGTTTTGAGCTTTGTGCCGAGTTCTTCTTGTCAGTATGCAATTGGTGATATTGTTAATTGGCTTGACGAGTCTGATATTGCGGTTCGGGCTGGAGTGATGTGTGCAGAACCATTAGCGACGATTTTGGGTCATAGTGCAATCATAAGAATATCCTTGGCCGCCTATAACAATTATCGTGATATCGATAGGCTCGTTACGTCTCTGCAAGCTTTATTTCTGGAGCAATCATCAGAATCAATTTTAGGCATTGATAGTCTTCTTAGCGTCCAAGGTTGGCAGGCGCGTTACAGGATGATCATGCAGTGGGGGGCAGATATGGCGCCAAATAATGCCCTGCGTAACGATAATAATCTTGTTAAAGGCTGCGAAACTGCTGTTTGGCTTGAGCTAAACTGTCATGATGGCGTGGTAAATTTGCAGCTAGACGCAGACTCGAGAGTGATGCGTGGACTTTGTATGATTTTATTGAGGTTATTTGATAAGCAAGCGGTAGCTACAATAAATGAAGAAAAAATACTCCAGCAACTTGCCGATCTTCAACTGCAGAAACACTTAACAAATAGTCGTTCTAATGGGTTTATGGTGATTTTAAAGGCTATCTTCGCTGCGTTGCACGCGCGCTAAATATTTGTCGATTGCTCGCGTTGCGGCAAGAAATCCAAAGCTACCTGTAATCATTGTCGATGAACCAAATCCACCAGCACAATTGAGTGCGGTTTCGCCTTCATTAAAGTTTTTGGTGCTACACACACCACCGTCATCACTTGGATAAACCATGTGTTCAGCTGAATAGATGGCCTCAACGCCAAAACTACGTTTGGGATTTCGACTATAATTGTGGAAACGTCTTAGCTGTCCCCGAACTTTGGCAAGTAATGGATCGTTAATGGTCTTGTTAAGATCGTTGCTAGTGATCAAGCGAGGATCTCTTTT
>JALRIU010000004.1 GCA_023255355.1 Pseudomonadales bacterium
AATAGCTCAGGCCCGAGTGGGCGCAATCGCGATTATGTTTATCAACTAGCTGATGCATTAAGAGCAAACGATGAGGTAGACGAGCATGTTTTTGCTATAGAGCGGCAGCTTTTAAATATGGAATAAACTGACAAACCCTCCCTTGCCAAGTAGCCGTTGTCAACGCTAGAGTAAGTTCTTTAATTCATTGAACAATAACAACAAAGGATTTAATAATGGCTACGTCTCGTGCCTATCAGATAGGTGTGCTTGTCCTACTAACTCTTGTAAACGGTATTGTTGCGTTTGATCGACTTACTGTGGCTTATCTGTCGCCCTATATAGTCACAGACATGGGGTTAAGTAATGCTCAATTAGGATTGCTGGCGGGCGCCCTTTCTGGTGCTATCGCATTATCTAGTTTTTTCGGCGGGCGTCTCGCTGATCGAACTGGCAGGCGCAAACTTATATTGATTATATGCACGCTATTATTCTCGGTAGGATCGGGTGCAGGTGGTTTGGCCATGACCTTTACCGTTTTATTTGCAGCGCGTTTTGCCTTAGGTATTGCCGAGGGTCCTATGGTGCCGGTCAGTCAAATCGTTATTGCCGATACTGTTGTGCCTGAGCGCCGCGGT
This sequence comes from Pseudomonadales bacterium, assembly GCA_023255355.1. Taxonomy (GTDB): domain Bacteria; phylum Pseudomonadota; class Gammaproteobacteria; order Pseudomonadales; family JAHEIH01; genus JAHEIH01. The sequence goes on from JALRIU010000004.1 coordinate 618, forward strand.
GTAAGTATGGGATTTATGCAAATGGTCGGTGCTTTTGGTATCGCAGGCTTCATTGGACCTATTGTGGCGACCCAGTTGGCTGATAGTTATGGCTGGCGTATGACGTTGTTTTTCTCCATAGCTCCAGGTTTGATTTTGATGGTATTGCTCATGCTTTTCTTAAAACCAGATGCGCATGTACCAGCAGATGAGTCTCAGAATGAGCGGCAAAGCAGTGTGTTTGAAGCGCTCGGTAGTTTACTAAAAGTAAGCAATATTCGCGTGTCATTGGCGGTAGCGGCAATGATTACTGCATGGTTAGTTCTGCAAAATACCTTTTTAGCGGTATACCTGACGCAAGACATGGCGTTGTCTGCGACCACAGCAGGTCAGGTGATCTCCATGGGGGGAGTGGCAGGAATCATTGGTGGTATCGGCTTGCCATTTTTGTCGGACAAAATTGGTCGCAAGCCTGTAGTGGTTGGGGCGTCATTGGCAGCGGCTGGATGTCCTTTGGCGTTGCTGTTTTTACCTGCTGATCCTATGTTGTTGGGACTAGCTATTTTGCTAGGATGGTTGCCACTAGGTATTGCGCCTCTTTACTGTGCCACGATCCCTTCAGAAAGCGTTAGCCCAGCTTTGGCGACCACAGCGATTGGGTTAGCTATGGGTACTGCAGAGTTTTTTGGCGGTGTTGTTGTTCCACCTTTGGCCGGTATGATCGCAGATAGTATGGGCCTAGCCTCGGTGTTTTATATTTGCATTGGCTTTGCGCTCTTGGCGGCGATGATTGCAACGCGTTTGACTGAAACAGCGCCCTGTAAAAGTAAGGTATAAACTATGCCAGTATCGTATAAAGGTTTTTTAAAAACACTGAAAACTCGGTCGTGTAAGGCTTTCGCGTATTCGATTCATAGTATTTTATTTGTATGTATTGGCCTTTCTTCACATGTTATCTCTGCAGATCCATCAGACTGTGATAGGGCTTGTTTGTATCAAATTGCAGACAGTTATTTTGACGCCATGGTCAACCATGATCAGCAACTCGCGCCTTTGGCTGACCAGGTTAAGTTTTCAGAAAATGGAGTTTTGCTAGATGTTGGTGATGGACTTTGGAATACCATTAACGCAGTTAGGGGATATGATTTAAAAATAGCCGATGTAAAAAATGGTCAGGTCGCGCGAATTGATGTGGTAGAAGAGCACGGCCATCCGGCTATTATTGCGGCAAGATTTCAGGTCAAAAACAAGCAAATAACTGAAATAGAAACTGTGCTGTCTCGTAAAATTGATAATTCACCCTTTCCTGTCACAGAGGGGTATAACACGCCTCATCCAATTTGGTCGCAAGACATAAAACCTGCCGATCGAATGACAAGAGATAGCTTGGTAAACGTAGCTGATGGGTATTTTGAGACGATTCAATTAAACGATGGTACATTGTTTACTCGCTTTGCCGACGATTGTGATCGGGTAGAGAATGGTTTGTTAACCACCAATACGACCATACCTAATTACGAAATTGCTGAGATGGGCTGTGCTGAACAGTTTGAGCTTGGACAATATATCTACGATGATCGTTTACGTGACCGGCGTTATCCACTCATCGATGAAGAAAAAGGGGTGGTGTTAGCTGCGGCATTTATGGATCACAGCGGCAAGGTCTATCATTTTAATTGGACTGATGGCACACCTAAAACGTCGATTTTTCACTATCCGCATTCGTTTATATTAATCGAATTGTTCAAAATTGAAGACCAAGCGATTAAGCGTGTCGAAGCTGTTTTTTCGAGCATGCCATACAACACCGCATCGGTTTGGTAGCCGCACAACACTGTTTTTAAAGGAGATAACGTTTTGACCCAGAAAACCGTGCCCGACACTTTTTTAAATATTGAACCCATCGACCTCGTTGCCTGCGGTCTCACAAATGCCGACTTACAAGGCGAAGTAGCAGTTGTTACAGGTGGCGCCAGTAATATCGGACTTGGTTATGCTCGTGCGATTGCTGCGGCAGGCGGATCGGTGGTCGTCAGTGATATTAATGCAAAGGCTGGCAAAGAAGCCGAGCGAGTCATTAACCTTGAAAACGGGCGAGATGCTGCATTTTTTGTGCAATGCGATATCACCAGTGAAGATGATGTCAAAGCACTGGCGAAGGCTGCATTTGATCGGTTCGGCAAGGTGGATATTTTAGTTAATAACGCTATGAATATGCGTCTGAACGGAACAATCCTTGAGTCTACGGTAGAAGATTTGGACGCGTCCTACGCAATCTCGGGGCGTGGCGTAATGTTGGCAATCAAAGAGTTTGTTCCGCCAATGTTAGCCCGAGGCCACGGCACGGTAACCTATAGTACAACCCAATTTCATTATTTGCCCCCCATGTTAGGGCGAAGTATCTATACTGCCGGAAAGGCTGCTGCAACGTCATTAGTTATGTCGCTTGCTAACGAGGTAAAAGGCTCAGGCGTTAATGTCTTTTGTATGGTGCCTGCCGGCGTTGGCCGAATCGATGCTGATCATCAAGCCCCTGTATCTGATGACGGAGGTACGCCGCTTCCCGATTTATCTAATTTTAGTATGCCTGGGTTTAATGGATTAGTACCACCCGAGGTGAGCGGTGCAGCGATGGTTTATTTGTTGATGAATGCTTCACATTTGCACGGTAGTGGATTCATTCTGCAAGAAGCATTACAGGCAATGAAATTTCCGTTTCCGAACCCAAGTACGCTTCCTCCGCCATCGAATGTTCATAAAATGAATGACATGGAGCTCACGTTAGCTTTTTGCAATATGGGGCCTGGTCCAAGCGCTATTGGTTAATCTAAGGATTAATTAAATACCAATAATAAGACTTTGATCTGAAGGCTCCGAATGAGTACCCTGACCTTCGAGTGGAATTTTGACTGTGAACGTCGTGCCTTTGCCAGCTTTTGATTCAACGTCAATAGTGCCATTCATAAGTTTGACTAATTGTTTTGTAATGGCCATACCTAAACCAGTGCCACCATATTTTTTGGTGGTTGATGAGTCAGCTTGAGTAAATCTATCATATAAGTGGCTTAGAGCGGTTTCATCAATACCAATACGAGTATTGCTAAAAATTATGACCAAATGGTTGCTGCTAGATTTTATCGAGTTAAATGCTGTTAAAAATTCAGCATAGTTTGAAAATTTTGTTACACAATGGGCACATATATTGAAGTGTATTAGTTAGGACTGTATTGAACGGTGCAGCGAGATCTCTTGCTTCAAATTAGAATATCTGCCTACAGAATTTATAGAGAAAATATGACCGCACTTCGTTTTTATCGATTTAACCGAACCCTACATAAGTGGATGGGGTTAGTCCTAGTCATCCAACTTATTTTTTGGATTGGTGGTGGTACTATTATGGCCTCGTTAGATATTGATGCCGTCCATGGTGATCACTTGCATCACCCTCAACGGCTAGCGTTACCTAATGATCGTTATCAATATCCCATACAAAATATTATTGGTCTGCAAGTCGTTGATCAGGTGCAATTTATTAGCGTTAATCAAGAGCCGGTTTATAAAATAAAAATAGACCAATATAGATATTATTCGGCTATAGATGGAAGGGAGTTATCGCTATTAAACGATGAACAGGTTTCTATAATTGCTAAATCACTCTATACCGGAAGTGCAGGCATCATTGGCCAACAACTCTTGGCTGAGCTACCTATGGAGGCAAGACCATTAAAAGCTCCGATGTGGCGCATTAATTTTGCAGATAATATCAATACCAGTTTTTATATTCACCCAGCAAGTGGTGAGCTGCAGCGGGTAAGAAGCGATATTTGGCGCTTATTTGATTTTGTCTGGATGCTGCATATTATGGATTATGATGAGCGCGATGATTTTAACCATCCGCTATTGGTGATATTCGCACTATCGGCTCTTATCTTTACATTAACAGGGGCGGTTATGTTGTATCAGATGCTAATCGTAATGAGGCCTCTAAAACGGACTTAATACATTATGAGTTAGTATCATTTCCTAGTATGGTGCTTTTTTGACTAGATAACGCGTCAATGGCGGCAATGAGTTTGTCAGCGTTAAAGGGTTTGGTAATAACATCCACAAATCCCTGAGCAAGGTAGCCTTCAATATCATCTTTGCCTGCATTCCCCGTTAATGCCATGACGGGAATTTGGGGATAAGAGCGTTTAATCTCAACCAGAAGTTCTTCCCCAGACATATGAGGCATACCAATATCTGTAATCACGATGTCATAGTTGTGTTGCTGCAATTTTTCTAATGCTTCTTTGCCACTTGAGGCAGTTTCAACATTGGGGAAGTGATTAGCAATGGCAACCTTGCCCACAATAAGATTCGTGGAGCTATCGTCAACATAAAGAATGCGCAGCGATGCGCTAAAGGTTGCATGATGTTTCACTTCTTGAGGCTTGTTGGCGGAAAGTGTTCTGGTAGCGACAGGCAGTGTAATAGTGAACTCGCTGCCCATATTGGGCGTGGATGACACGCTAATACTTCCGCTCATTAATTCAACCAGTTGCTTAGTAATTGCCAGTCCTAAGCCAGCGCCTTGGAAGCGTTTACTGATGGAATCATCTGCTTGCAGGAAGCGTTCAAAAATATGATTTTGCAACTCTTCGCTCATACCAATTCCAGTGTCGCGCACCCTAATGATGAGGGCGTGATTAAACTCAACAGAGACACTGACATAGCCCTTGTCAGTAAACTTAATGGCGTTGCCTACGACATTATTGAGAATTTGCGACAATCGTAACTTATCGATGTAAATCTCATCTGGTATGTCTGAGGTATAGATGACATCAAATTGAATAGACTTTAATTCAGCCACGACGCGTTTCAATTGAAAAACGTTGTCAAAAACCTCTTCGCAGGCGAACCAATCTTCTGCTAGATGAAACTTTCCTTCAGTTATGCGTTGTGAGTCTAAAATGGAACCAATAATTTCTGTTAAGGCTTCTGTGGAATGCTTTGCCGCTTCGAGTAATGATTTTTCAGTCTCATTAGTGCCTTCAACTAACTGCAATGCGCCGTAAATACCATTTAAGGGTGTACGTAGCTCATGAGACATATTAGATAGAAATCTATCCTTGGCACGTTTCTCATTTTCAAGATGTTGTTCGTTGTCGGTGATGATTTGCGCCATGGATTGTAGGTTTGTGATAAGCGCATCTGTTTCAGCAATGCCTGTCTTTTTCAAATCAAACAGGGTTTGCCTGCTTTGCGCAAAGCGATTTAAGAAGGCAATCACATGTTGAATGGGTTGAGAAATTTTGACATGGGAAAACAGTAGGAATCCAAAATTGCTCAGCACAATAAAACCCGCAAAGATGGCAGTGAAAAAATGTTCATTGGCAATGGAATTATCGTGCTCAACTTCTAACTTAGCCAATTTGTCTTGTTTTAGTGCTACCTGTTTATTGAGAATGTTGCGCATAGAGTCCATAAAAACTTTACCCCTGCCTTCAGAGATAAAGGATGCTATGGTTTGTTGTTGTTGTTCGATCAAATCAAACGAGGCTTGGAAGTAAGTGGCGCGTTCTTGAATAGTATTTTTAAGCGTGGCGAATGTCGTGGAGTCGAAGGAAGGTTCAAGTCGTTCTAAAATCTCAGCCAATTCACCTTGAGCTTGCAAATAGGGCTCAAGAAAAAACTTATCAAGTGTTAGCAAATAACCGCGTTGCCCTGTCTCTCTGTCTACGAGAAGACGTTGCAGCTTTTCAGTGTGTAATGCTAATTGATAGGTTTGTCGTTCCGCTTTATCCAGTGCTTGTTGTGTGGCATGTGATTGCTGCTCAAACACATAAAGCACCACTACCAACATGACGGCGGCAAGAGAGTTGAGTGTAAAAATGGTGCTGAATTTCATGATGCTTGCTTGTCCTTGTCCTTGTCCTAGGATTTGGTGTCAACACAGCAATTTGCGGTGAAATGCCTTCTACAATGACCTCGCTGAGGCCCGCTTTAATGGTGTAATTGGCTTTGTGCTTAA
>JALRIU010000038.1 GCA_023255355.1 Pseudomonadales bacterium
TGAAACAAAGCCTTTGGTGGTATGTTCTATGGCGTTTTCCAATAAATTAATGAGCACTTTTAACAGGTAAACATCATCAGATAACAGCCACCACTCCCTAGTCTCGTCAACATCAATCGCAAAATATAGCTCCGACTTTTCAAGGAGGTCATGTAACATTTTTTGAAGTTTTGCCACCAATTCAGACAAAGAAAACCTATTTGAAGTGGGAATATAGGTTCCTTTCGCTAGTCGATCTAAAGTCAAAATATCATCTACAGTAGCGCTGATTTGATGCGAAATAATTTCGCCATGACGAACAGAAAAACTTCTTTCTTTGTGGGCCTGATGCTTTTGTAAGCCAGCCATAATATCTTGCAGCTCTTTAAGAGGATCTTTAAGACTTTTTTCAAATAACCGAAGGAAGCGATCTTTTTTTTCGTTAGCGCGCAGTAATAAGTTTTTACTTGATTCAAGTTCAGATGTTCTAGCAAGAACCATTTTATCCAATTGGTTACGTTGCCAGATAAGCGACAAGCCAAAACCAAACACCAGAAAGGTAATCAACATACCAAGTAAAAAAATATAAAGCGGTTCTATTAGTTTCAAACTTGTCCAAAACGCTGGTGTAGGTATGTATTCAGTAAAATATAATTTTGATGGCATCAACCTGACATCATAAAACGGTTGGTCTTTTTTAAGAGAAAATTTTTCAGCGCATTCAGTTAAGCGCTGCCTTCCTTGCAGAGAGAGAACACACCGTTCGTTGTCGTTCTGATAAAAATTGATTATTAAATTTTCTGAGGGGTGATTGATCGGCAGAATACTAAAAACCGCTTGGTAGTAATATTTAAGCGGGATTAGAATATATAACATCTGATCTATAGGCGGTTGATCTTGTACTGTTTTGAATAACAGTACTGCATCAACTAAATTATCTGGCTCGATATCAGCAAACTTACCCACATTTGATATATCAAATCCTTCTACTGATTGATTTCCCTTCGCATTCAACAATCGTCTTATAGAATCGTATGACAGTGCTCCCGAGGCAAAATCCAACCCAAGGTATTGTCTGTGAGGCGCTGGATATGCAGTAGAAATCACCCATGCATCGCCATTAGCTGACAAATTTTTCATGGCTGTGAAAATAGTGAAATTACTGCCGTAACGATTTTGCATTTCGTGCTCATATGCCACTCTTTCAGCAAGCGGCACACGATCGATTAAGCCAATGGTATACAAACCAAGCACATCATTTTGTATACCACGGCTTTCAAAATATTTATCAAACGCATCAATTTGGCTTTGTCTATCGAACGTCTGACCATATAGAGACATGAAAGCACTTAAAGAACTCATTTCATGAAAAATCTTTTCAAACAACTGGTCGCGATGTTGCTCGTACTCCACTATTGCACTGGTAAAAAAACGTTGTTTAATCGTTTTATTTTGTTGAGCCTGAAGATAACTTAAAACGAAAGAAAGGGCGAAACCTAAAATGCCAACAATAATAACTGAGGTGTATTTGGAATATGTTGAACTATTTGATGAGTTGATATCAGACAAGAGGTATACAACCATTATTTTTAGCGACGACTAATGGAATATATCAGTCGTCGCTTTATGAGAGCAAGAAAGTCTGACAGAAGAAACGCTTTAAAAGCGAATACTATGACGTTTTACTTAGTCATCTAAGTCCAAATCAAAATCAGCAAAGCTTTCATCATCATCGCTATCATTATTATCGTATTCATCGATGTTATTGCGCGGACGTCCAGTGGGGGCGCTAGCAGGCGCACGTGAACTCGGGGTGTTAGCACGAATAAATTCTTTCTTAACACCTTCCCATTGCTCGTGAATGGCAGACTGGATAGCAGCCATTTCTTCATCGGTTAACTCTCTCAACCTTGGAGACACCATATCGTATACGTATTGCACAACTTGGCCACGATCATGGTTGTAAAGATAGAGTTTACCTTTTGGGGCCTCAGGTAATTCAGGATCAAAAACTACAGTATTACTAAAGGATGGCGTATCAAGTTTGCCATACCAAGGGGTCTTACGGTTTGTATTCAGCATAAATATCTGCCTCGCATCGAATCACAATACTCCGAATCGCTATACACGATTACGTCGACTGGCGAGCTGGATTAGCAGCTCTAGATATCAGTTAAAACGTAAACAACGTTTTACATTTGCCTTATACGGTTAATTTTTTTCTTTGGCAACTTTTTTTTAAAAAATATTAAACTATTTGATCTCCATAATAATTTTTCCAATATGCTGGCCACTTTCCAAGCGTTCATGGGCACCAATAATGTCCTGCCAAGGATAAATTTTAGTGACGACAGGCTTGATCATTTTCGATTCTATTTTCGGCCATACTTGGGTCTGCAATTGCTCCGCAATTGACGCCTTTTCTTGGCTTGATCTTGGTCTCAAGGTTGAACCAGTTATTATAAGGCGCTTGATCATAACCATAGTGAAGTTAACATTTGCTTGGGCACCATTAAGATACGCAATGTTGATTATCCGGCCATCCATCGCTGCAATATCTATATTACCTTGAATGTAATCGCCGCCTACCATGTCTAAAATGATATCGACTCGTTTTTTACCCAAGTATTCTTTGCAGGCGTCAACGAAGTTTTGAGTACGATAGTTAATTGCCAGATCAGCACCTAAGGCCTCACAAAAACGACATTTTTCGTCAGTGCCTGCGGTCACAATCACTTGTGCACCAAAGACTTTAGCGAGTTGAATAGCCGCCACACCAATACCACTACTCCCCCCGTGCACGAGAAATACATCGCCCTCTTTTAGCTGTCCTGTCATAAATACGTTTGACCAGACAGTAAAATAGGTTTCTGGTAATGATGCCGCCTCAACAAGATTAAGACCCTTAGGGATTGGTAGACATTGATTAGCTGGCACAGCAACATATTCTGCATAAGCTCCGCCATTGCATAGGCAACATACTTTGTCACTTATAGACCATGAAGATACCCCTTCACCTAGGGCTACAATTTCTCCAGCGGCCTCTAAACCTAAAATTGGCGATGCGCCTGGTGGCGGTGGATATGCGCCCATGCGCTGTAAGATATCGGGGCGGTTTACACCAAAAGCCGCCACTTTTATCAGCACTTCGCCTGCTTTCGGGACGGGACATTCCCCCTCTACCATGATCATCTGATGGGGTTCCCCAGGCTGTTTTAAGGCAATATGGTGCATCGTAGTCATCTTGTAAATTATCTCCATCACAGCAAGGCACAATGTGTTTATAATTGAGTGTTTACGAGCATAGCATTATCTAATACCCCATGACTTCAACTTCTTTACATCCAAATCACTTAACAAGACAACAGCTTGTATTGCTGTCGATAGCGATGTATGTCATTAGCATGGGACAAACACTTATTTTTGCGATTCTACCGGCTTTGGGAAGAGAAGTTGGCCTAAGAGAAATGCAGATTAATCTCATTATTTCCGTCTCGGCGCTGCTGTTTTCATTTATGAGCTCTCGCTGGGGCCGACAAAGTGATCAGTGGGGCCGCAAACGCGTTATATTGATCGGTCTTCTCGGCTATGGAATAGGCAATGCCGTGTTTGCCTATGGTTTTCATCTTGGACTTTCAGGTCTGTTAGCAGGTACTGCATTTTATCTGACGTTATTTGCTATTCGGCTTAGTCAGTCATTTCTTATGTCTGCAACCTCGCCAGCCATTGGCGCCTATGTTGCAGATCACACATCTCCCCAATTACGGACGAAAAGTTTCGCCAAAGTGGGCGCTGCTAATAACCTTGGTACAATTACTGGCCCCATCGTCGCGAGTATTTTTGTTGGGTTGAGTTTGTTAGCCCCCCTATTGGTTGCGTCTTTGGTTACGTTGTTAGCTGCGTTAATTATTGCCTGGAGACTACCCAATAATTCAATCCCTAAATTAGAGCAGCGCGCTAAACTGCGCTATAACGATAAGCGCTACCGGCATTATATTATCGCAACATTTGGCGTCTTTTTATGTTTTTCGAGCATGCAACAAACGATAGGTTTTACCCTACAGGACAGCCTATCTTTGAACGCTGCAAAGACAGTAATTTATACGGGCATCGTATTGATGGTCAGCGCCATCTGCTCAGTGTTTTCTCAAATGATCTTGGTGCAGCGTGTTAATTTAAAGCCATTACAATTTATCCGTCGCGGGGTCAGTGCGATGGTCATTGGTATGATTGTCATCGTTATCTTTGAAGGCTTTGTTAGCATGCTTGTGGGGATGAGTTTGATGGGAATCGGTTTGGGACTAACCATGCCAAACGTTTATTCTGGCGCCTCTTTAACCGTCGAAAGCTATGACCAAGGCGCCATATCAGGTTTAGTTGCATCAGTACCTAGCATGGGATTTATCATTGGCCCGGTACTCGCAGGTAGCCTTTATCAAATCAGTCCAACCTATCCACACTGGTTTGCCACAGCGATTATCGCGGGTACCGCGTTTTGGCTACTGTACCGCAGGCATTAAAACCAGTCTAACCAACCACTGCGTTTAAAGCGCTTCTGGCAGCCTTGTAGTTGTTTTTTATAACTATCCGCGCGCCGCTGTACTTTTGCCGCGACTTCCTTTAGCCATTTTTTACTGTTGTAGGTTTTACGATTAAAACCGCCATGGCCCTCGTGGTAGGCCAGGTATGAATTATAGGTATCGCCACGAGCAATACCGCAGCGTTTATAGGATGTATTGGTGTACCAACCAACAAAGTCTGCAGCATCTTCGAAATCGTCTCGATCTGCCCCATAGGCACCCGTGGCGCGCTCGTATGTCTCCCAGGTTTCATCTTTTGCCTGCGGATAACCATATGCACTGGATAATCGTGGGCCTGGAATAAACCATAAGATTTTACGGCGCGGTGGTTGAGCATCAGCTACAAAACTGGACTCTTGATGCATAATTGCCATGATATCTTGAATAGGCACATTCCATTCTTCTGAAGCATCAGCAACGTCATCGTACCAATCGTCTTTCTCATCGAACATATCACAGATATCATTAACATTACTTGGTGGTGATGTTGTACACGCTGGCAATAATATGATTGCCGCTAAAATTATAAGAAAACGATTAAACATTTAATACCCCTTAGGATTCTAGTTCAGCCAGACGAATAGCAAACTGATCCTCGTCTAGCACTTCGATATCCAACTCAGTGGCTTTTTTCAATTTAGAACCGGCACCAGGTCCTGCTACCACCCATGACGTGTTGGCAGAGACACTACCGGCAACTTTAGCCCCTAAATTTTGTAAGCGTTGCTTAGCTTCGCTGCGCGAAAATTGCTCTAACTTACCCGTTAAAACAATGGTTTGTCCGGCCAATGGTTGTGCTTCATTTTGTACCATAGCTGGCCAGTGAATGCCTGCAGCAATCAACGACTCAATAGACGTCTGATTTGCCTCTTGCTGCATAAAATGAAAGATATGCCCGGCCACAATAGGCCCAATATCCTCAATCTCTTGTAGAGCTTCCTCACTAGCCGTGTAAAGTGATGCGATATCACCAAAATGGCGAGCAAGATTAAGCGCGGTAGCCTCGCCGACTTCGCGAATACCTAATGAAAATAAGAACCTCGGTAAAGTCGTATACTTAGCTTTCTCGATAGCATCCAATAAATTCTGTGCAGACTTATCCCCCATCCGATCCATATCAGCGATGCGTTCAAGATCGAGATGAAATAGATCGGCTAATTCAACGATGATGCCTTCATCAACCATTTGCTCGACAAGCTTGTCGCCGAGACCTTCAATATCCATGGCTTTGCGAGAGGCGAAATGTTTTATCATCTCCTTACGCTGCGCGCTACATACTAAGCCACCGGTACAACGGGTCACCGCCTCACCCGGTAGGCGCTCCACATCAGACGCGCAAATTGGACACTGATTCGGGAAAACAATCTCGACGCTATCGGCTGGACGTCTTTCTAACACAGCCCTAACAACCTGCGGTATAACATCACCAGCGCGACGCACGATAACGCTATCACCAATGTGTACTTGCAAACGCTCAATTTCATCGGCGTTATGAAGGGTGGCATTACTGACAGTAACACCACCGACAAAAACGGGTTTTAAGCGCGCAACTGGTGTCAACACACCTGTGCGTCCTACCTGAAAATCGACCCCGAGTAAGGTAGTCATTTCTTCTTGCGCTGGGAACTTATGGGCAATAGCCCAGCGAGGGGCACGCGAAACAAAGCCAAGCCTTTTTTGTGAAGCGATATCATTAACCTTAAACACAATACCATCAATGTCATAGGCCAGCTGGTCGCGTTTATTTAAAAGATACTGATAATACTCTGCGCAGCCTTTAATACCCTTTACTACCTGAGACTCACTATTTATCCGTAAACCCCAAGTGTGTAATTGATCCAAAATAGCGCTATGTTGCTTTGGTAACTCACCGTCCTTAACCAAACCCACAGCATAGCAACACATTTGCAAAGGCCGTTGTGCGGTTATATTAGGATCAAGCTGACGGAGACTCCCAGCAGCTGCATTTCGAGGGTTTACAAAAGTTTTTTCACCAGCCGCCATTGCTTTGGCATTTAATGCATCAAACCCTTGCTTCGGCATATAGATTTCGCCGCGCACTTCTAAGGTTTTAGGATAACCCTGACCGCGCAGTCGTAATGGTATCGAAGGAATCGTTCTAACGTTGGCAGTGATATCTTCACCGGTTGAGCCGTCACCGCGCGTTGCACCGCGTTGCAGAATGCCGTCGATGTATAACAAACTGACAGCAATGCCATCAAGTTTTGGCTCACAAGCAAACTCAATCGTCTCGTTACTGTTTAACCAATCATGAATACGTCTTTCAAAGGCCTGCATATCCTCGTGAGAAAATGCATTATCAAGGGAGAGCATTGGCACATCGTGACTAACTTGTTGAAAGCCTTTTAACGCTTCGCCTCCAACGCGCTTTGTCGGCGAGTCATCGCTGGCTAATTCAGGGTAGGCCGTCTCTAACTCGCGCAAGCGGGTCATCAAACGATCATAGTGGGCATCAGGAACCGATGGATCATCTAGGACATAATAACGGTAGTTGTGCTCTTCAATTTCACTGCGCAGTGCAGTAACTTCTTCTGCAGCAAATAGATCCATTAAAAATTACACCACCCGCATCCGACGGCGACGTTCGAAATCTAGCACTTTTTGTTTGTAATGTTCTAGGGTCTGTTTGGTCATAGCGCTGCGAGTGTCATCCTGCATTTCTGCGCCTAGCCTCGCTGCAATATTGCCAGCGGCGATGGCCATTTCTTCAAAGGCATACATCGAGTCTTCAGGATTGGGTAGCGCGACAAAGAAACTGATCCCCGGGGTAGAAATTTGTTCAATCGTTTTTAGGTTGAAAGTGCCTGGATTAATAGCATTAGCACATGAAAAAACTGGCGAAGCGGCATCAGCCTCTGTCATGCGATGAAAAATATTTTTATCGCCCAATCGCATACCATTTGCTAACAATGCCTGAAGCAAATCATCACCGTAAATCTTTCCGTTTTGTTTAGCCATCACATGAATCACAAGCACCTCGGTAGGCCCTTTATAAACTTCTTTTTGGGGTTCCTCTAACAGGTCATGTTGCTTTACAGGCTCATCTTCAATAGCAAAGAGTTCTTTAATTTTTGTAAAAAGACCACCTGTTACATCGTTTGAAGGCTCTTTTTTACGTTTGGGCTTGACGGTCTTAGCCGCTTTCTTGACTGGTGGCTCAATATCTTGATCAATATCATCCAAGGCATTTTGATAACGAGCTTCAGCTGAAAAAGACTCCAATTCCCATTGATCAGGCTCATCCATGGAAAAACTTAACTGTTCATCCGACGCTACAAATTTAGGTTTCGAAGGTTGTTTTGTTTCTGGTTCAGTATTTAGCTCACGCTCAAGAGGCTCTTGCTCAGGCAGCAACGGCTCTTCAACTTCATCATCAACAGCCGCAGCAATGTCTGACACAGCTTCAGTATCATCTGTAAAGGGGGGTTCTAACTCTGCAAGCGGCTGCTCTTCTTCAGAAGCATAGATATCAATAGGCGCTTGTGGCTCATCCCAAAACGACTCGCCAACACTGTAATCTGTCAGAGCATCTTCATTAGCACTTTTAATGGTTTTGTTGGTTTCGTATTCTGGTTCTGGTTCTGGTTCTGGTTCTGGTTCTGGTTCTGGTTCTGGTTCTGGTTCTGGTTCTGGTTCTGATTCTGGTTCTGGCTCTGGTTCAGATTCTAGTTCCATCACTGGTTCTAGTTCTTGTTCGGACTCAAATTCAGGCTCATATTCAGTAGTCTCTGCAACGGTGTCAGGTAAAGCCATGTCTTCGCTCGAAGAGCTTTCGAGTTGTTCTTCACGCATGGCTTGCTCAAGATCCAAAGACGCTTCGAGGTCATTCATATCTCGAATAGCGCGTGCGCCCCCGTTGGGGAGCTCCGGATTGTAATCGTCATCGTGACGGACCGGGACCTCTCTATGCACTGATTTAGAAATTCTAATTTTTGACCGGCTCGCGATACGCATGCGACGAATACCATCGACAATGACAATAAATAGCACGAGCCCACCAAGGGCAATCAATAAGTCTCTATTTGAGAGCGCATCAATCATTGCAAAATCAATCCTTACATTGCTGCCAATTCTTATGCGACCAGCCCCATAGATGGACGCTCGATCAGATATCTGAACATTTTCCCCAACAGATGCAAACCCTAATGATTGAATTGCATCATGGACTAGCATTGCCATAATTTAAACTCCTGCAATCAATTCAATAACACGTTGTTGTTCGGCTTGTGTCAAAGCAGGGTAAATTGGCAAGCACAAGACCTTGTTTGCCGCATCCGTTGCCA
>JALRIU010000127.1 GCA_023255355.1 Pseudomonadales bacterium
AAATCAGCAATAGCGACATCCACGGTTTTGGTTCCAATGAAATTAGGTTTTGTTGGTGTGTAGGTATTCCAATCTAGTTGTAGTTTATTAACTCTTGCCTGTTCAATCGTTAGGAAATTTTTATCTCTACTTCGATTCAAATAACCTTCACGAAGCGCATCGTATTCGGTACGAATGTCTTGAGTGTATTTTTCATTGGTATCCGAATTCAATAAGTTTCCGGCAACAGTTACTGCTCTTGAAGCATCGTTTACATGTACTACAGTCGCTTTATATTGTGGTGCAATTTTCACAGCGGTATGCGCTCGAGATGTTGTTGCTCCTCCAATCATGATTGGAATTTGAATATTGATTTTGTCCAATTCTTTAGCCAAATACACCATTTCATCAAGCGAAGGTGTAATTAAACCACTCAATCAAAGTTGAAATGACTGATGGTACACAGTTTGAAACCAAATCAACTTGGGGTAAAGAAGGAGAAGTTCTTAAACTAGAAATTGATCCAAAATCACATGCTGCTTGGACAGGTGGAAAACAAAAGTTGATGGATAAAGGTAGAATAAGTAAGTTCAATAAAAAATTCCAAAATTGCTCAAATAGAATATTACTAAAACGCAAGGCCATTAAATTCTGGACAGTTTCTTTACCCAAATAATGGTCAATACGGAAAATCTGTGACTCAGTGAAGTAGGTGGCAATGGTATCGTTGATTTCAGCCGCTGATTTAGCATCATAGCCAAGCGGCTTTTCAACAACGACGCGCGCTTTATCTGTAATCAAACCTTGATCGTGGAGATTTTGGCAACAGATTCCAAATACGGTAGGCGGTGTAGAAAGATAAAATACGCGGGCGCGATCATCATCTGCCTGAAGCAATTGTTCGAGGTTAGCCCATTTTTCGTCGCGGGTGGTAATATCAACCATCACGGCCTGCACCATACTCGAGAAACCTTCCCAGTTAGCCGCGTCAAATTCGCCTTCATAGAGAAAATTATTTAGGGCTTGGTGAACATTTTTTGAATAGTTCTCAAAGTCCGCTTCTTTTCGAACTGTACAATAAATTCGTGAGGTTTTATCGATTTTGCCTTCTTTATAAGCTCTATACATCGCAGGCAACAACTTGCGGTAAGCCAAATCACCGGCGCCGCCAAAAATAACAAAATCGACAAGAGCGACGCTGTTATTTAATTCTTCTGCAGTCATGATTTTTACTCCTGACCAAATACTGAAGCACCTAACTCAGCTGAACTTACGCTAGCTCTAAGTGCATGAAATAGTTCACGTCCCATACCAAACTCATTACCGCTTAAGTCAGGACGCATTACGATACGACTAGAAAACTCCGCATCGTCAACAAAAATAGTTAATGTGCCCTTGTTCGCATCAAGCTCAATAAGGTCTCCATCGCGAACGCGTGCAATAGGACCTCCATCGAGGGCTTCGGGGCTCATATGAATTGCAGCCGGCACTTTACCAGAAGCACCTGACATTCTGCCATCGGTAACTAACGCAACTTTAAAACCTTTATCCTGCAATGTTGCTAAGGTAGGCGTTAATTTATGGAGTTCGGGCATACCATTAGCCTTTGGCCCCTGATAGCGAATTACCGCGATAAAGTCTTGCTCAAGTCTGCCTTCTTTGTAGGCTTGCAAAAGATCATCTTGATGCTCAAACACCATAGCTGGGGCTTTAACATAACGATGAGCTTCTTTCACAGCAGACACTTTGATAACCGAAGTTCCAAGGCCACCGGTCAAAACTTTCAATCCACCTTCAGCAGAAAAAGGATTGCTAACAGGGCGAAGTACATCTTCATCAAGGCTATTTGCTGGCACATCAACCCATACCAACTTGCCATCTCGCAAACCGGGCTCTTTACGGTAAGCATCTAAACTTGACCCCATAATGGTATGAACGTCACGATGCAAGAAACCTGCATCCATCAATTCGCGCATCAAAAAGCCCATACCACCTGCCGCTTGGAAATAATTCACGTCAGCTGAACCATTAGGATAGATACGACACAACAAAGGCACCACGGCGGATAAATCAGACATATCCTGCCAGGTCAATTGAATACCGGCCGCTCTGGCTATAGCCACAACATGGATGATGTGATTGGTTGAACCACCTGTAGCTAACAAGCCGACGACGCCATTGATAACTGCTTTTTCGTCAAATATATCTGCCAAACAAATGCGCTGCTCGCCGTCGGTGATTTTCAACAACTGGTTAACAACTTCATCTGTTAGCGCTGAACGCATCTCCGTACCGGGATTAACGAATGAAGAGCCCGGCAAATGCAATCCCATAATTTCCATTAACATTTGATTGGAATTTGCAGTACCGTAGAAGGTGCATGTACCCGCACTATGGTATGACGCACTTTCTGATTTCAGCAATTCGTCGCGCCCTACCTTGCCTTGCGCGAATAATTGACGAACTCGCGCTTTTTCATCGTTTGGGATACCTGATGGCATTGGGCCTGCAGGCACAAAAGCCATGGGTAAATGGCCAAAACTCAAGGCACCGATCATGATACCAGGAACAATTTTGTCACAGACAGCAAGATTCAAAACCGCATCAAACGCGTCATGCGAGAGCGCCACAGCAGTAGACATGGCGATAACATCGCGACTAAATAGTGACAATTCCATGCCATCACGACCTTGGGTAACACCATCACACATGGCTGGCACACCGCCTGCAACCTGCGCCGATGCGCCACTGGCTGCTGCCGCTGCTTTTATTTGCTGTGGATAGTTCTCATAGGGTTGGTGGGCCGACAACATATCATTGTAGGCTGTCACAATACCGATATTAGCGACGTCGTCTCCCGACAATTGTTCTTTGACACCGCTGTTACAAGCAGCAATCACGTGGGCCAAGTTACCACAGGCTAAACGGCTACGAACACGACCTTTGCTTTTCGCTTTATTGATGCGCTCTAGATAGGCATCACGGGTTGGGCGACTGCGCTCAATTAAACGTGCCGTGACATCAGCCACAACGGAATGAATAGTCATTAACTTCTCCGACGATTTGCTTTGTAACGAGTCATCAAACTCGCTGTTGAAACATCATAATTTGCCATCAACTCATTCTCGCCAACATTGTCGTTAGCAATATCAGTTTCAATTTTCTTGGCGATAACCTTACCTAACTCGACACCCCATTGGTCGAACGAACAAATATCAAGCAACACACCCTGCACAAAAATCTTGTGCTCGTATAAGGCAATTAAATTACCTAGCGAATGCGGGGTGACTTTGTTTAAAAGAATACTGGTCGTGGGACGATTGCCACGGTGTACTTTGTGCGGAACGATATCTTCAATACGCGCTGCAGGCATGCCTTTGGCTGTTAGCTCAGCACGAATATCTTGGGCGCTGACACCGCTCATTAATGCGCTGCTTTGGGCGAAGAAATTCGACATCAACACATCGTGGTGCTTACCAATAGGCGCCACGCTCTCCACTGAGCCGATAAAATCAGCTGGTATCACAGCGGGGCTTTGGTGCAAGAACTGATAAAAGGCATGCTGTCCGTTAATACCAACTTCACCCCATATTAGAGGTACTGTTTCATATTCTGTATTTTCACCATTGCGAACGACTGACTTACCGTTGGACTCCATTTCTGCTTGTTGGAGATAAGCCGGCAACATATGCAGAACCTGGTCGTATGGCAAAATAGCTTGCGCAGGAAACTCCATAAATGAGGTATTCCAAACACTCAGAAGGGCCATCAATACTGGGACATTGTTCGCAAGCTCGGCATTTAAGAAATGCTCATCAATCTCGTGGGCACCCTCAAGAAGCTCAATAAATTGCTCAAACCCTAAGAAAAGTGCAATCGGCAAACCAATCGCTGACCATAGTGAGAAACGACCACCAACCCAATCCCACATGCAAAAGATATTTTGTTCATCAATGCCTAAATCGACAGCTGCTTTTACATTCGATGACACAGCCACAAAATGCTTAGCAACAGCTGATTTTGCATCAGAAACGCCTGCTTTAGCCGCAGCAGTGGTTAACCATTCGAAAGCTGTACCGGCATTTGTCATCGTTTCCGAGGTGGTAAACGTTTTAGAGGCAATCACAAATAAGGTGGTCGCAGGATTTAATGAGCCTAGTGTTGCTGAAATTTGGGCACTATCAACATTTGAAACATAGTGAACATTGAGGGTGTGATCTGCGTAGGTACTTAACGCGTCGGTAACCATTTGCGGACCCAAATGTGAACCACCGATACCAATACTGACGACATCTTTGATTGCTTGACCACTATAACCTAGCCACTCACCAGAGCGCACAGCATTAACAAAGATCTCAATGCGGTCTAACTCTCTTGTTACTTCGCTAGCTACGTTGTCACCATTCACTAGCAACGAGCGTTGCTTACGATCACGCAGCGCAACATGTAATACAGCACGATCTTCAGTAATATTGATGTGCTCGCCATTGAACATCTTGGTACGCCAACCTTCAACGTCACATTGCTCGGCGAGTTTGATTAAATCCGCTTTAATGTTGTCATCGATACGTTGTTTAGAATAGTCGAAAACGAAATTGGGAAGCTCTACAGAAAATTTCGTAAAACGCTGTTGGTCGCCAGCAAACAAGTCATTTAAGTGAATAGACTTAAAGCGCAAGGCCTGCTGCTGTAATGCAGACCAAGATGAAAGAGAAGTACGCGATGTCATGGACGTTTTCCTCGCAAATGACAGCTTAAGTAGGCTGCTTATAAGACACTAAAGACGTTGGTGTTGCCTTCACTACAAACTGCTTGTGGCAGCTTATATTAGTCCACCCTTATTTAATTGAGTTAAATTTTTTCACATATTTAAGACAAAATAAAGAATTTTTTGTTAATTTAGTTACAAAAAATGCTTCTCAGTTTGATAATGACGCGGTAACATTGAGGATAACTTAATGGCAAAACCTGTTTGAGGTCACTCCATGGTCTTAGGACGCTTACAAAGATCGCTTAATAATCTCAGCAAGGCTGAACGCAGAATCGCTGAAGTCATATTGGATAATCCTACCAGTATTGTGCATATGACTACTGCAGAATTGGCTCGGGCAGCTGAAGTAAGTGACCCTATGGTATCACGACTTTGCCGAAGTATTGAATGTTCGAGCTTTCCAGATCTAAAACTACAAATCGCTGGTAACTTGGCAAATCGCAATGGCAACTCTTACGTTAACAGCTCTGTATCGCCAAACGATAGCACGTTGGATTTCACCAACAAGATCATCAACGCCAACCAACACGGTCTAGAATATCTGCGTTCGGGTCTCGATTTACCCGCCGTTGATAAAGCCATCGATATTTTAGCAAACGCCAAACGGATTGAAATATATGGCATGGGTGGTACGGCTTCGGTCGCCCAGGACGCTCAAAACCGTCTTTTTAGGATGGGTATCCCAGCTGTCGCTTATGAAGATACACTCAAGCAGCATATGTCTGCCGCAATTGCCAGCAAAGGCACAGTTATTTTGAGTATCTCTTTTACTGGCCGCACCAAAGACGCTATTGAAGCCATTGAAATTGGAAAGAATGCAGGGGCACAAGTGGTGGCAATTACAGCGTTAAATTCGCCCATCGCAGCAATTGCTGATGTCGCTATTAGCTCTGCCTCAGAACTTGAAGATACCAACGTTTATGTGCCTATGGCGACACGCATGGTTGTATTGACACTCATCGACATTCTGACCACTGGTATCGCACTAAAATTGCCCGGTATCGACAAGCGCCTGCAGAAAGCCAAACAAGGCCTAGAAAATACTAAACTGGGCAAATAAAGCGCTTAAAAGAAAACCCCAACTTCGTTTCCTTGATACACCAACTCATAGACTTTTAGCGCGCCACATCGGATATGACTGCCGGGTTGAACTCTTCCATCGATCATTGAAAAAGTCACCATGTGTGCCGCACAGGTGATCATACTGTCTTCAATATGTGCATCTACCAACGAGAACCCCTGATGAGGGCATTTATTTTCGATCAAAAAAGGTTTACTGGAAGACTGAGTAAGTAATAACTGGCGACCATCAACGATAAACTCTCGACAGTAACCCTCGTACAGATTCATCAAGCTTTCAAGGCGATAATAGGATTTCATGGCAGCACCGTTGGACCCTTTATGAACTATTTAGACTGGGCGTAAAAAGCGGCGGCGACGGCGGTATGGAAATACATCCATGATAATACCAGCACGAATATTTTCCTGAATTTTTTGCCAATAACTTGCTTCATATAAATCAGCATGTTTTGCTTCGAAAGCCTTTCGCGCAGCCGGATTACCCGAAAAGAATAGCCTAAACTCTTCTGGAAATACATCATTGGGCTCTACCGTGTACCACAATTCGCCTGACATCTCTTGGTATTCGTTTATAGGTTCAGGAATGACTCTAAAATTACAATCGGTTAAATAGACAATTTCATCATAGTCATAAAAAACCACACGTTTATGCCGTGTCACACCAAAATTTTTCAACAGCATATCACCAGGAAAAATATTGGCCGCGGCAAGTTGTTTTATCGCGTTGCCATATTCATCCATAACATCGTCAATCTCTTGTTCACTGGCATCTTGAAGATAGATATTAAGAGGAATCATTCGCCTTTCAGTATACATATGCTTAATGACAATATGTTTTTCATCCTTCTCAACGATAAGCGAGGGGGCCAAATTATAAAGCTCTTCAAGCAATTCAGAGGACATCCGTGACTTTTCAAACTCAAAATTTGAAAACTCTTGAGTATCTGCCAGACGCCCGACCCTATCATGGCGTGAGACAAGCCGATATTTTTCCATAACCTCTTCACGGGTTGAGTCTTTGGGTGGCTGAAACCTATCCTTAATGACTTTAAAGACAATATCGTAACTTGGCAATGTAAACACCGACATCACCATGCCTTTAATCCCTGGGGCAAAAACAAACTGGTCATTACTTTTGTGCAAGTGGCGACTGAAATCGCGAAAAAACTCAGTTTTAGAGTGCTTACGAAAACCAATACATGCATAAAGCTCCGAACGGGCTTTATGGGGCATCAGCATCTTCAAGAAATCGACAATACTGGAGGGGTCATTGGTCTCAACCATAAAAAATGAACGGGTGAAACTAAAAACAACGGACAACTCATCTGGATCAAAAATAACCGTATCAACAAATAACTCCCCCTTGTTGTTATGCATTAAAGGCAATACAAATGGAATAATATTGTCATTCAACATCAAACGGCCGATAACATAGGCCGCCTTAGAACGATAGAAAACAGCTTTTAAGACATCGACCTGCAGTGCATCAGTAACCTCCTTAGAAAACCCCTTGAGTGGCTCACGTGAAGCCTCAACAATCCTTTCGATATCGCGTTCTAGGTTTTCAAAAGGCACATTAAATAGGCAGCCTTGTAATAACTCCCTTGTAAGATCGGTGACCTTTTCGCCCGGAGCATAACGATGGTATAGCGTATGATTAATCTCTGGAGAATCAGTTTTTTGGGAAGAGGTCACAAAGGCTTGTTTATCGTTAATGTTATCGTGACCAAATACGAAACAATAAATCGAATTGTAGAACGTTTCGGCTATCTCATAATTAACATGATAGCGAAGTAGATCAATGTAGTATGTCTTCGCCAGCATCCAAATATCGGCCGAATGAAGCGCTGGGCCCACCAGGCCTTGCAGGATGTCCGTAATACTTTGAACCTTCCCTTTATAGATTTCTACACGCTTGGCAGATGATGCCTGCACCGCCCTCCAATCGGCCTTTTCAAAACGTGCTTTAGCGCCTAGGGTCTCGTTAGTAAAGTCAGCAAACATCGCCTCAAAACCATTGAGGATTGCGCTTGCTAAGCGTTGAGCAGTGTCATTTTGCAATCGGACATGTTGGTTGGGCATGAAGCGTCTCTATCATCTATCAGTGGTATTCAGCACACCATTAGTCTCAACATATAACCACAGACTCGTTTGAATAGTAACCCCATATCACACCAAACAAATGTTTCTATTATAGCTGCCGTTTACGATTACTCAGTCATCAATCTTTTTTTTGCTTGGTTGCCAATAATGAATGAGCGTGCTACAACATCATTGTGTTTTATGAGACCCAAAATCACTATAAGGCTTAATAATGAAACTAGGGCGTATCGACCTAAATCTTCTTGTCTTCCTCGATGTTTTACTCCGAGAATGTAATGTTACCCGAGCTGCTGAGCAATTAGGCATTACTCAGCCAGCAATGAGTAACGGATTAAAAAGATTGCGCGATTTATTTGACGACCCGATCCTAATTCGTACTAGTGAAGGCATGACACCCACTGAACGCGCGCAAGCCTTACAACCCATGGTCAGAGCAATCCTAGCCGAGGTAGAAAAAGCTGTTCAACCCTCGACACCGTTTGATCCTTTGACAAGCGACCGTACCTTCCGGATTATGGCCAGCGACTACATGGCTTCTACTTTACTACCCAAGGTGATAGCTGCCCTGCAAGAACAAGCGCCCAATATCGTTATCGACCTCCTCACCCCCTCTGATGTGAGCTTTCAAGATATCGAAAAAGGCAAGGTTGATATGGCGCTCAACCGTTTTAACCACCTTCCTCAATCCTTTCATCAAACCACATTATGGCGCGATAACTTTGCTTGCTTGATGCACAAAGATCACCCATATGCCGATGATTTCACCCTTGAAAACTATTTAAATGCTAACCACATATGGGTGAGTAAAACCAACATAGGGGTTGGTACAGGAATGCGTCCAGAGGATACCACTCGTCTCGGCTGGGTCGATGAAGCTTTGGCACAAATGGATGTGAAACGAAATATTAAAGTATTTACCAGAAATTATATGGTCGCATCAGAATTAGCTGCGCAGCCTGGACTGATTGCTACGCTACCAAGGCGCATGGCTGAGGTCTATCAATACGATCCACGATTGGTTATCCGTACACCGCCATTCCCCTTGGTCCCCATTGAAATAAAAATGATTTGGAGTCCGTTATTGCAACACAACCCTGGCCACCAATGGTTACGGCGAATGATGGTAGATTTGGCACGAGACGAGTTTTAGGGGCTTTCTTTTATAAAGCCTCATATAATGACCATTTTATAGCTAGGAATTTCCATGAACCTTTTACGTCTTTTTACTGCAATAGGCATACTTGTGACATTGTGTGCATGTCAAACGGTCAGTAATCAAGCCTCGCAACAGCTCGGTAATATTTCACTTAGCCCTTGGCCGTGGGCACCGATAAAATGTTTTGGATGTGATTGGCAGGATCAATCGCTTAACACCCCGGACGGAAAAATAACTAAAACCGAGGCGCGTAAATCTGGAGAACGCATTATCGTTGCGGCTAAAAATGACGCTGGCGGAGATATCATGCCTGGTTTTAGTATACGTGGAGTTGCTAGCGAAAATCGCTTCAACATCAGTTTTGCTAACAGCTATCGCGATGCATCTGTCACATTTAGAGATAACCATGGTCAAAAGAGAACGCTCAATGCCGGCCAACATTCTCCAGTGACCATCAATAACGAAACATGGATGATTTATATTGTGCGTGCTTCGCAATGGCAAGACGGCCTTGCAACACCCAAATATTTAATCGATTGGGTGCTACTCAAAATGGATCAGGATACATAATATGCCAGTTCGTGTTTTTCTTTCATTGGTTGCCGCTTCAGCACTTTTCGGCACACTTGTTACTGCTTGCAGTCAACAATCTTCTGACAACACACCACAGACAACGATAAATTCTGCAAGCTCACGAACCGATTATCATTCTTTTAGCAATCCTGAAGAGATCGTTGTCACGCATGTAGATCTCGATTTAAACGTTGATTTTGAAACAAAAACACTCAGCGGCACTGCGAGCCTAGATATTGATCGTAAATCTGTGCAAGCTAGCACCCTCATTCTGGACACCCGAGATTTAGACGTTAGCCAAGCGGCATGTGGTGAAGCTACTATAGACTTTTCCTGGGGAGAAAGGGATGAGCATCTTGGCACGCCGCTAATGGTTCAACTGCCAGCAGAATGTCAAACTATCACGTTAACCTATACCACATCACCCGAAGCATCGGGTCTGCAATGGCTTACACCTGAACAAACCGCCGGCAAAAAACATCCATTTTTATTTAGTCAGGCACAGGCAATTCATGCCCGCAGCTTTATACCATTACAAGATTCGCCCGGCGTAAGAATTACCTATAACGCAACTATTCATACTGACCCTGCATTATTTGCAGTCATGAGTGCATCTAACGACCCAAGCGCTGAACGAAATGGCACCTACGAATTCACAATGCCTCAGGCAATCCCTTCGTATTTAATTGCCATCGCTGTTGGCGACTTGCACTTCAAAGCCATGGGAGAAAGGACAGGGGTTTACTCTGAACCGGCCTATCTTGACGCTGCAGCCAAAGAATTTGAAGACACAGAGGCGATGTTGATTGCCACTGAAAAGGTGTATGGTAAATATCGCTGGGATCGTTATGACCTGCTTATTTTACCGCCTTCTTTCCCCTTTGGTGGCATGGAAAATCCCCGCCTATCATTTATTACACCGACCGTATTAGCGGGCGATAAAAGCCAAGTTTCATTGATCGCTCATGAACTGGCACACTCATGGTCGGGCAACACAGTCACTAACGCTACCTGGCGAGATCTTTGGATGAACGAAGGCTTTACCACCTTCTTAACCTACCGCATCATGGAAATTGTCTATGGCAAAGATCGAGAAGCAATGGAGTTTGTAATAGGACACCGCGACCTCGAAGACGATCTAAACGAGCTTGCAGCAGAAGATACCCGCCTGACTATCGACCTCACCGGCCGCGATCCAGACGCAGTATTTAGCAATGTGCCCTACGAGAAAGGCGCCCTTTTTCTTAGAGAACTAGAACAAAACGTTGGTCGTGAAGCATTTGATGCATTTTTGCTGTCCTATTTTGACCACTTTGCCTTTCAAAGCATCACAACCCAGCAATTTTTGGATTACCTCAATAGCGAGCTTTTAGCCAAGCAACCTGATGCGATGAGTAAAGAAAGACTCGATGAATGGATCTTTGCGGCTGGAATTCCCGCCGGCGCACCTGAACCGAAAAGTCCTGCTTTTGAGGTGGTTGATAGCTCTCGTAGCGCATGGTTACGTGGTGAAGTTAGCGCAAGCGATCTACCGACATCTGATTGGGTGATGCACCAGTGGTTACACTTTTTACAAAAAATGCCTGACGACCTAACTATTCAGCAGATGGCAGCTCTCGATGAGGCCTTTGATTTTACGCGCAGTAACAATAATGAAATCACCCATGTCTGGCTTATGCTAACGGTAAAACACGATTACCAGCCAGCCTATGACCGTCTATACAACTATCTTGTGGGTATCGGCCGTAATAAATTTGTTAGACCTTTGTACAAAGCCTTATCGGAAACACCTGAGGGCAAAGCTTTCGCCAGCAAGGCCTTTGCCGAAGCACGTGTTGGCTATCACCCCCTTACGGTAAAAACCAACTTGCCCTACGTGGATGAAATGTAAGGGCGTTTTCTAATAACCCATCCTTAACTGGATGGGTTATTCTTGCAGAACATTTCTTAGTTCAATCCCTAATGCTAAGGCAAATTCTTGTATGTGACTGACTTGTTCAGTGGTCATGGCAAGCTCCATGGAAACTTTATCGGCATAGGTTACTTCATGAATTTGTGCATCGTGCACCTGCGCCCAATGCCTAACTGATTGTTCCTGAGCAAAATCAAAGACTAAAACCACCTCAGTAAGGCTGACAAATTCAGTTAAGGGTAACGCATCGATTGCCATTTGTGCTGCAGCGCTATAAGCCCGCACCAACCCGCCAGCTCCTAACTTGATGCCTCCAAAATAGCGAACAACCACCAGCATGATGTCGCCAATATGTTTATGCTGTAGAACATTTAAAATTGGCTTGCCTGCTGTGCCTGTTGGTTCACCATCATCTGACATTGCTGCACTGACCTGATTACCCAAAACATAGGCCCAGCAATGGTGCCGCGCATCAGGAAAATCACGTTTTGCCTGTTGCAATATTTGCATCGCATGCTGCCTATCGCTAATAGGCTCAGCACGACAAATAAATCGACTTTTTTTGATTTCGTATTCGACTTCTACCGAAGCCGCAGGGATATGATAACTGGTCATGGCCGGCACATTAGCATCGATTAACACGTTTGCCTATGGCTTGTGATAAAATGCCAAGACATTAAATAGAGAGAGCATCATGGCAATTCATTGGTACCCCGGGCACATGCACAAAGCTCGTAAAGAAATGTTGGAAGTTTTGCCCCTTGTCGATGTCATCATCGAAGTGATCGACGCACGCATTCCCTACAGCTCTGAAAACCCAATGATTGCTGACATGCGCGGTGACAAACCGTGCTTGAAGATTCTCAACAAAACAGATTTGGCCGACCCCGCCGTCACCCAGCTATGGCTCGATGAATTCTCTTCCCGCGACGGTGTTGCCGCGATTGAAATGTCGGCCAATCAGACCAATCAAGTCGCTAGAATCCGTGAATTAATTAGGCAACTATGTCCAACCAAGGCTAACGCCCACAAACCTATTCACACCATGATTTGTGGCATTCCCAACGTGGGCAAATCAACCCTAATTAATAGTATTGCCGGTCGCATGATCGCCAAAACTGGCAACGAACCGGCGATAACCAAAGGTCAACAGCGTATAAACCTCGGCGACGGCATCACGCTCTCCGATACACCAGGCATACTTTGGCCCAAAGTCGAAAATGAAAAAAGCAGTTATCGATTAGCGGTCACCGGT
>JALRIU010000234.1 GCA_023255355.1 Pseudomonadales bacterium
TTCCTGAAAAGTCATTGCATATCATGGCAAAGGTGATTGACTGCCAGCAAGTACTCAATGGTGATTATCGATTAAGGGTGGAGTTTATGGATTTGCCACTTGCCGACGAAGATCTTTTGATCCAATTTGTGATGCGTTGTGATGCCCAAAAACGACGTGAGAGGCCGCATATACAATAACGCAAAGCGAGGGTAAACTATCTATTTGAATAGAGCCAGCAACGATGCCCGAACTAGAGCTTACTAACCTTTCAATCGCCGCAACCATACAGGTCGCTGTTGCCCCGGTATTTTTGTTGGCCGGTATCTCAGGTCTATTGATGGTGATGACCAATCGCTTGGGTCGTATCATTGATAGAACGCGCTCGCTTCGAAGTGCTATTCGTGTCATGTCTGACGAGCAACGCTTTGTTCTTGATACTGAATTACTTGCCTTAGAGCGACGTGGTAGATTTATCAACTTCGCTATTGCCTCGGCTTCAACGAGTGCGTTAACCGTCTGTTTAGTTATTTTTACGCTTTTTATGTCACAGTTTGTGCACATTGAAATGGCGGGAGTTATCGCTGGGTTGTTTATGTTTGCGATGTTGGCGCTGATTAGCGCACTTATCATGTTCTTAGGTGAGGTATTTGTAGCGGCAAAGACAATGCGCAAGGGTCTTGCCAATGTAGAACGAATTTTAATGGATGATTCTGGCAACGCCAAAGAGACTAGCCATTAACACCCTGGCGTCCCTTTTGAACACCGTAAAAGGCCCATAATAGTCTTGCTGCAACTGCTCTCCAAGGACTCCATTGCTCGGCTATGGCAATCATTTTTTTGCCGCGCGGTCTTTCGTCAAGTTCGAGTAATATTTTAGTGGCTTCCTGGAGTGCTAAATCTTCGTGCGCAAAAACGTCTGCACGGCCTAGTGAAAACATGGCGTAGATTTCTGCCGTCCAATTACCAATGCCCTTGACCTTAGTAAGTTCAGAAATAACCGTTTGACTCGGCATATCGGGTAGCGCCGAAAAGTTAATATTTGCGGCAGCAAGAGAGCGGGCATAGCTGATTTTTTGTCTAGATAAACCCAGCGCTCGCATGGCTTCGTCACTGCTGTTTTCGATAGCTGTTGCTGAGGTTAGACCTGCCTTTGATACTCTATCCCAAATTGTCGCAGCGGCAGCAACACTAAGTTGCTGCCCTACTATGGCATGTAATAACCGAGTAAAACCCTGTTCGCTGCGTCGCAGGTCGAGTTTACCGGTGAGCTGGTAAGCGTCTTTAAAACGCGGTTCATGCTTAAAGAGACATTGCAGGCCTTCTTCGATGTCACTTGCGTGTTCGATGAGTCGTTCCATTAGAGTTTTACACGCTTAAATTCACTGCCTAGCTTGTCATTGTTTGCATTGCTTGTAATAACTGCATCACAACGGCGTTCAGGCTTCAGATAGGTTGCTGCGACACATTTAAGATCGTCGATGTTTACTGCCACGACACGCTGTCTAAAGCGCCTGCGTTGCTCGTCACTGCGGTTGAAAAGGAGATTCTGAAACGCTTGTTTGGCTTCGCCAGCTGGTGAGCCAGGTTTGTCCATACTACCAATGACACTCAAGACAGCTTCTTCAAGCGACTGGGCAGAGTGATTTGTGTTTTGTAACCATTCTAGCGAGGCACTAAAATCATCAAAGGTGCCTTCAATACGTGGATCACGGTAACTAAAAAATCTAAAGGTTGCTATGGTTGAATCTTGGCTTGCTCCGCCACCATAAGCACCACCTTGTTCGCGAATCGCGCGGTGTAAATAACCATTTCTTAAAAACGGACCTAATACGCTTAATGCAGCGGCATCGGGATGATCTACTGGCACGGTTTGGAAGGCCTGGGCGCAGAAATTAACTTGGGTGCTGGTCAGCCAAGCTTCATTGTTATGTGTGTTGTCAGCAGTCAGGCAAAGCTCGCTGTCGTTGTTTCGATTTGGCGCGCTGTCAGCCCATTGCTGTTGCAGGGTAGCCAGTAAGCTTTGACGGTTTTCGTTTTCGCATACTAGCAGGGCTTGGCGAGATTGACTGAGAATTTTTTGGTGAATAGCTTTAAGCTCCCCGGCGAAGGCAGCTAATTCGTTGGCATCCTCAAGCCGTTTATCGAGCTCTTTTACAAATCGAATACTCGGCAGGCCACTAACACGATTACTTACCGCTGCAGCGGGGCTAAAACTTGCCGATGCGGCCATCATCGCTAATACATGTCCGTTACCCGTTACACTTTGTTCTTTGCGAGCACGCGTTTGAGAAACCAGTTCTCTAATGCGTGAATATTCGTCAAATCTTACGTCTTGTAAGGTCGAAAGCATTAAATCACTCATTGCTGCATGGTTGCGAACTAAAGCCTTTGAGGACAGGATAAAGTAAGATGAAATGGCTTTGACATCGTCAACGGCGCCACGTACTGAACTAAATGCGTTCAATCCTCCACACACAGCTGACTGCCATGCTTGTGTTGCACGATAATCCTTGTTGCCAACGCCTAACTCGGTTAAAGCCTGTGTATAGAAAGGCAAAATGGCCAATTCTTGTTCGCTAAGGGCGGGAAGTGGAATAATAATTTGTTGATAGCAAAGGCCGTTAGTGCCCGCATCGTATGCAAAAATATCCAGATTACCTTGGGTAACTTTATCGCCGTTAATAATACGAATATCTGCTGGAATATCGTTGAGCGTTACCTTCGGTAAAATACTATCATCGTCGATACTCTCCTGCCTTGCCTTGAGGGCTTTGGCGTCTTCGATGACAGCTTGTTTCTCTTCATCACTTAAAGCCGCTTTTATTTGTGCTAAACGAGATGCTTCTGCTGCATCTTTTTGAGAGGAAAGTTCTGTGTCGGGGACAAGCGTTAAGCGCACGCGATGGCTGTTATCTACGAGTAATTTTTGAGCAAGTTGTTTAACGTAATTTGGATCTTTAATGGATTCGCGCATTTGGCTCAATGTTTCTTCAATATCGAGAACAGTTAAAATATCGCCATCATGGGTCGCTGCGGTAAGCGTTTGAAGCATGATTTGCAAACCATATGGGTAGCCATCACCGCCAATTTCACGCTGATGTAATTCTAGTTGGTGGAGAACAGATTCAACATGCTCTTGTGGTACACCATTAGCGGCGACACTTTTGATGACATCCATGATCATTGTTTCGATTGCATCGCTGTCTTCAGTTTTACAGCCTTCAAGGCCGCAGACAAAGATCAGTTCTCTATTGGAGTCTTCGAGGCCGCATAAGGGCGATGGTGAGCTGCCAAGTTCGCTGCTTTCTAAAGCGTGTTGCAATGGTGATGCTGAGTTGTCTAGCAATACACTGGACAGCAAGTTGGCGGTAAATAAATCCTGTAGGTCTGCGCTTTTACCTAGCAACCAGCCTAATACAACATGACTCTTGTTGGTTTGCTCTTCTCCATCTTCGACAGCATAGGGTCGAACGACAACTTTAGGCGCCTGCAATCTAGGTTCATCATCAACCGAGAAACGTTTGTTCTTTTCGAAGCGATGTAATACTTCAGCCTCGAATTTGGCGTGATGGTCAGCAGCGCAGATGTCACCAAATGTCATGAAAATAGCATTGGTAGGATGATAGTGACTTCGATAGAAGTCGAGCAGTTGTTCATAACTTAAACTTGGGATGTCGCTTGGCTCGCCGCCACTGTTATAGTGATAGGTGGTTTCTGTAAATAGTTCTTCACACATACTATGCCAGAGAATCGAACTGACCGAGCTCATGGCGCCTTTCATTTCGTTGAAGACAACGCCTTTGTAAACTAAGTCACTATGGCTATCTTCGCTATCTGCAAACTCAATACGATGTCCTTCCTGTTTGAAATCTAACTCATGTAAACGTGAAAAGAATACCGAATCGAGGTAGACATCGAGCAAATTATTGAAGTCTTTGCGGTTCTGGCTGGCGAAGGGGTAAGCTGTCCAATCGCTGCTAGTAAAAGCGTTCATAAATGTATTCAAAGAGCGGCGAATCATCATGAAGAAAGGATCGCGCACGGGATATTTTTCACTGCCGCATAAAACAGTGTGTTCC
The DNA here is from genome assembly GCA_023255355.1 of Pseudomonadales bacterium. GTDB lineage: Bacteria > Pseudomonadota > Gammaproteobacteria > Pseudomonadales > JAHEIH01 > JAHEIH01. Next base: position 4,062 of record JALRIU010000234.1, read on the forward strand.
AGAATATGGGCAACACCGGTTGAATCTTTTGGAAGAGTACGTAGTGCAACTAAGAAGACGTTTTCATCGCTTTCACTGGCAAAGTGATAATGTTCTGCGCCGGTGACAATATGACGATAGTGCTCCACATTGAGGGCTAAATTATCAATATATTGTTGACGTACTAATTCAAAACTTGGGTGGTTGCTTGTTGTCATTTTTGCTTGTCCTTAGGGAAGCCTCAATTGTAGCAATAGGTGATGGCTTTCACTAGGTTGATAGTAGGGAATTCCAGATTATTCACTTATATGGGGATGAAGTTGGTCAATATCAATGCTATAAATCGTTTGCCAGTTTTTTCCTGTGATCCAAACCTGTTTTTGTTCAGGTAAATAGGCGATACCATTCAGGACCTCGCCGTCTAGATTTTGCTGTTCAGTCGTGATTTTTTCTAGATCTAGCCATTGTAGGACCTGGCCATTGTCAGGGTCTATGATGGCAATCTTTGATTGTTGCCATATATTGGCCCAAAGGGTGTTATCAACCCATTCCAATTCGTTTAACTTTGTAATCGTTTGATCGCCATCGTGGACTAGCATGGTCTTTGTTTTTGAAAATGTTATAGGATCTAGCCAAGTTAGCGCCGCAGTTCCATCACTCATTACTAATCCGTGGGTTCGGTGGTAACTGATTCCCCAGGCTTCTCCTTTAACTGTATGTCGTTTCCCAAAACTAAGTTGATGCTTGTCTAGCTCGGCAATGATTCCATTTTTCCATGTTAATTGGATGATCTTGTTATCTATGAGCGTGTTGCCTTCAGCAAACCAATATCTGGGGAAAGACTGTTGTTTTTGAATTTCGCCAGTTTGGCTAGAAAGAATATAGATCTTTGATTGGCCATAAAGACCACAAGATAACCATAAATGGGAATCGTGATAACTTATGCCTTGTGTGTAACAGTTATCTGGTAAGGCGATGGTGGCTGCAGTTGCAGGAGAGAAAACGGTCGCAGCAAAACAGTTTGAATAAGTTAATAAACTAAATAGTACTAAAAAAAAATGCTTTGCAGTGGTCATACTCTCATCGTGTATTTAATTTTACTACCCTGGTGGCCTTCTGAACGGCGTGCTTAGCGAGCTTCCTCATTTCATGGGTTTCACCTTCATTAGAAAAATATATCAGATCTACTTCGTGGCGTATGTATTTAGGCGGTAAATAATTAAGTGCTAGACAAGCGATGTCTGAAAATTCCTCATCATTGATATCCTCAATACTCATTTTTGCATTGAGTGCTTCAATAACTAAATCTTCATAATAATTATGTATAGGGTCGGCATCGGGACGGTTGCTTAGACGAGTTACGTACATAGTTAATTCCTCCGGAAATTAACTTAAACGTAGGTTATAGCAAAGTATTGGTAAAGTACTTAAAGCTTATTTCTTATAATATCTCGGACTAAAAAACGTGAAGGATGTAACATTGTGATCTGACTCAGCGGGAGTGCAGGGCGCTCGCCAAGTATCTGTGTCGCTAATTGTTCTGCGCAGAGCGGTGCATAAGCTAAGCCTTTTGAGCCAAAACCAGTAAAAACGGATAGATTGTTTTGGTAGACAGGTTGTTGATAGATGTCTTGTTTAGCATTTTTGCTGAGTGCTGCGAATTGTTCTTTAAAACGCTCTGGTTGGCAGAGTGGACCAACGATTGGAAGATAATCTGGTGTAGTGCAACGCATACCGGTTCTGCCAGTTAAATCATCTGGTGTTATATCAACTTTTTCCAAGCACGGCAGAGCTTGCTGCAAATGGTCAATGTTTTGTAATTGATCTTCAAGGGTAAGTGCTAAGTCATTTTCGTCCAAATTAAAACTTGCACCAATGCAATGTTGGTTATGACGCTTAGGAGCGATATAACCAAGGTCACAGATAACACTCTGCAATTTATCTAAAGGTGATTTACTTTCAATATTGGTGACCTGTCCGCGTATCGGCTTGATGGGCAAGAAATGACATTGTGGCAGTTTTTTAATACCGCAGGCCATGACGACATGATCAAACCATTGATCATTAAAATTGATTCGTCCATCAGTAGTATTTAGTTCATTGATTGGTGTAGCAAAATGACAGGTAATATTTGGGTGATCAAGCAGGGCGTGACAGAGTGCTGGAGGATTAAGCCAAAGTCCGGATTTTACAAATATAGCGCCTTTACTCACTTCTACGCCTGAGGTAGCGGTGGCTTGTTCACGATTGAGGCACACTAAAAAGTGTTCGCTTGTATTAAATGTGTCGGCTATTTTTTCCAGCGTTTCTTCATTTTCTAAATGTAATACGCCACATAGGCCGCCATCGCTGGTTTCGTTTAGTACCCCATCGGCGAATTGATGTCGGTAGAAATGCTGGGCAAAATTTAGCGCATGACATATAAAGCGAGATTGGTGAGAGTCGCGGTGCGAAATTTTACAGTAAACGATTCCCTGTGCATTGCC
>JALRIU010000262.1 GCA_023255355.1 Pseudomonadales bacterium
CGCCATTTTGTGCTTAAATTCCAGTTTCTGTGTGGTCTGGTAGGCTTCACGGTAACCGCGTACAACCAAACCTCCAGGTGCGCAGGAGGCGCGACTGAAATTAGTTGGTTTTCTACCATTGAGTGAATAGCAGCGCGTTAAGTCTTAGGAACTTCTAATCTTCGTATCTGACATCACTGCCTTTCATTAAATCTGGCAACCACTTCGGCATTTTAAGGCCTTGTGCGACCTGCGCGTCCAACTCGGCTTCGAGGGATTTGATGCGTTCCAGCTTTTGAATAACATCATCGATCTTGGCAAAGGGAACTACAACTACTCCGTCAAGGTCAGCAACAATCATGTCACCGGTCTCAACCTGTTGGCCACCAATTTGAATTGGAAAGCCGACTGTTCCGGGCCCAGACATGTAGGGAGACGCAGGTGTGAGGCCTGTGCACCAAACCGGCAGACCTACTTCGACGATGCCTCGATAATCGCGGACGGGGCCATCGGTTATAAATCCAGCAGAGCCACAGTTTTTGTACATTCCTATCAATCGATCGCCAGCCGCAGCGCAACCCTGATGGGCGTCAGAAGACACAACCACTATCTCGCCGCCTTCGATTAAATCCAGGGCAGCAAAGCTAGCTAAAACGTCAGCCGGACCCGAATAAGCCGTTATTGCCGGTCCTGCCGCAACACACTTGATGTCTCGGCCAGCGCCCAGAGGTTGAATGTTCTCACTCAGCGCGCCTTTTCCATCTAGCGCATCTGCAACAAAGCTAGTTGGTACATTTTGAAAAGCCGCAACCTGCGCTTTGGTAGGACGGCGAATATTCTTCTTGATGATTAACCTGGGCGGATTTTCAATCATGATGCACCTTTTCTTTAACTTGTAAAAATCAAAGAATGACAAATTTACAGTGCACTGGCCATCAATTTTCGTTAGATCAAAATTATTTCTATGGCCCTTAATTTAGGCCAGTTTCAGGCGCTTGTTGGCGAAGTTGACCGAAAAAATGGATCGGTGCGCGGTTAAAATTTTCTTGCTTTTAAAGTGGTCCATTAGACACAGTTAGTTTGATCACAAGGTGTCGAGACAATGGTTCTAGAAAACAAAAAAAGCGTAACAAAGAATAAAGTAGCTAAAGGCCACCTTTCTGGGATGTTAGTCTTCGAATTTTTCTCGACTGGGATGCCCATGATAGCCGCGTCCGCGGGTGCTGATTTTCTGATGTATGACATGGAGCACACCGGCATTGGATTTGAGACATTAAAAAATCAAATGGCGGCATGTAGAGGGCTCGATATAGCGCCGTTTGTTAGGGTACCTACGGTGGAAGGGAACACAATCGGCCAGGCACTAGATATAGGCGCCCATGGTGTGATGATACCCATGATAGAAACTGCTGACCAGGCAAGAGACCTTGTAAAGCGGGCCTACTACCCACCGATTGGCAAGCGCGGCACTGCATTTGGTGTGGCACACGACGACTATTCAGACAGGGCCCCGGCGGCAATCATGGCAGACGCCAATGAAAAAACCATTTTAATCGCCATGATCGAAACAGCTGAAGGGCTTAAAAACGTAGACGAAATTGCTGCCGTCGAGGGTATTGACGTGCTATGGCTGGGACATTTCGACCTAACCAGCTCTATGGGTATACCCGGGCAACTAGATCACCCCGACTATCTTGCCGCTGTGTCGCGGATTGTATCTGCAGCCAACAAAAATGAGAAACTTGCAGGCTTCATGGCCGTCAACAAAGCGGTCGCTGAGGAGTATTGGGGGCATGGATTTCGTATGATTGCCTATGGCATAGATCACATTTTGCTCAAGGCGGAGCTAAACAGCGGAATTAATTTCATCAATTCTCTCAGTAACAAAACCGTAGAGAATTGATGTGCAAAAGTTCAGGGTAGGAATATCGGGTTCAATTTTTGGAAGTGACGGTGCACCGTGCTTCGACCCACAGATCTTGCAAAAACTCATGGATCGCCCGGACGTTGATGCCACGATCCTACCGGTAGAAAAGACCGAAATTGACGCGCATGATGCCGAAAATTTCAATGCAATCTACTTAATGCTGGAGAAAGTTTCATTCTCACAAATAGCGCCACGCACTGGCCCCTTCACTGGTCGGTTACGCCTGCTGGCGCGCCACGGAGTGGGCTTTGACTCCGTTGATATTGATGGCATGAACAACTTAGGAATTATGGTCACCAATACTCCTGATGCGGTGCGCCGCCCGGTTGCCACGATGGCCATGACTATGATGTTGGCTGTGACCCATCGCATTATTGAGAAGCATAATTTGACGCGTGCCGGCGGGTGGTCCCACAATGCCGATTACATGGGCACGGGGCTGACTGGTAAGGTGTTAGGTGTCCTCGGGGCGGGCAGCATCGGCAAAGAAATACTTCGCCTTGCGCAACCTTTTGAAATGAAATTAGCAGCTGCTGACCCAAATTGCTCCGTAGCAGAACTAAGTGCGTTGGGCGCGGAAAAGTTAAGTACTGAAGAGCTTTTTGAAAAAAGTGATGTCCTAATTATAGCGACATCACTCAACCAGGATACTTATCACCTGGTAGACATGAGTAAGCTGTCCAGAATGAAGCGAACTGCAGCTCTAATAAACGTGGCACGTGGTCCAGTGATTAAGGAAGTTGATCTGATCGAGGCGCTTCAAAAAAATTATCTATCGTGCGCAGGGTTAGATGTTTTTGAACAAGAGCCTGTAGACATGGCGAACCCACTTCTCAAAATGGACAATGTGATCACGACATCTCACTCATTATGCTGGACAGATGAATGCTTCGATAACATCGCACGAGATGCGATC
>JALRIU010000047.1 GCA_023255355.1 Pseudomonadales bacterium
TCACCCTTTTGTAGTCCCGCCATGGCTGCTGGTCCATTATCACTCAAGCCAGTAATCAATAAGCCTTGATTCAAGTTGAGTCGAGTGAGATCGTTAGGTCTTAATTGCTCGACTTGAACTCCCATCCAGCCGCGCACAACATTACCATTCTGGATGATTGACTGCATGATATGAAGTGCAGTATCAGCAGGAATAGCAAGGCCAATGCCTTCACTTGCTCCCGTCGGGCTATATAGTGCTGAAGCGATACCTAGTAAATTGCCATTGATATCTGTGAGTGCGCCGCCTGAATTTCCCTGGTTAATGGTTGCGTCTGTCTGAATGTAGTTCTCATAAGTTGCTAGTTGTAAGTTATATCGCCCAGTCGCGCTAATAATGCCTTGCGTAACTGAATGGCCAAAGCCGTAGGGATTGCCAATAGCAAGAACAATGTCACCCACTCGAGCGGCGCCAGGATCGCCTACAGTTATAGGCGCCAGGTTTTTTAGGTCAATTTGAAGAACGGCTAAGTCTGTGTCGGGGTCTACACCTACCACTTTGGCCAAACTTTCTCTGCCATCGTAGAGCATTGCTAAAATCGAGTCGGCACCGTTAATCACATGAAGATTAGTAAGAATATGACCTTTGCTATCCATGATGATGCCAGAGCCAAGGCTTCGTGAAATGCGATCTTCTGGTGCGCTGCGACGAGAAGTGCTGTCCCGCAAAACAGTGGCGGTATAAATATTGACCACCGAGGGGGAGGCCTTGCTAACCGCGTTGGCAAAAGACAGTGTATTAATCTGCTGAGGAATAGATGTGTGAGTTGGAAGTCCCACCCAGCTTGGAAACTTTGTGATTAGCAAAATTGAGACAAGTGTACCGCTGATAACTGGCCAAAAATATCGTGTAAGCTTTGTCATTTTTGTGTGTGACGCCGTTCTAAATTGTTGTTAGTCTTGACACTATAACATAGCAAATTTGAATGGAGTTAAAAATGCCGGTGCACCTGTCAGAATTGGTTCGATATTGCGATAAATTGCTGCAATCTTCTGAAATTAGTGATTATTGCCCCAATGGTTTGCAGGTTGAATCAGGTGAAAATGTGGGAGTTATCGTCTCTGCTGTGACCGCTAGTGAAATGACTATTGATCGAGCGATAGAATTAGGTGCGGACTTGTTGTTAGTTCATCATGGCTATTTTTGGAAGGGTGAGTCGCAGGCGTTGGTGGGCATGAAAGGTCGGCGTGTAGCCAAGCTTATTCGAAACAACATAAATCTACTGGCCTATCATTTGCCTTTAGATTTGCATCAGAGCTTGGGGAATAATGCTCAGTTGGCACGTACTTTTGGCTGGGAAGGATTCCCAGCAAGTAAGGACGGTTTGATTTGGATGACTCAGTTTGATTCGCCTTTAAATGCTGATGAAATTAATGCCCATATTTCTAAGTGCTTGGGCAGAGAAGCTCTCTGGATCAATGCTGGTGTTGCAAAGGTAAGTCGTGTTGCATGGTGCACTGGTGCTGCGCAATCAATGATTGAGACGGCTGCGGAATTAGGTGCTGAAATGTTTATTTCGGGTGAGGTTTCAGAGCCTACCGTACATAGTGCGCGTGAATTGGGGGTGCATTTCGTGGCTGCTGGGCATCATGCTACCGAGAGAGGCGGTGTGAAAGCGCTTGGCGAGCACTTAGCAGAAACATTTGGCTTGCAACACCAATTTGTTGATATTACAAATCCAGTTTAATAATTGAGCCCCAGGTGGGGCTCGCAAAAAATTAAAATAATTTTAGGCTTTTGAAGTTAGGATGTCGTCTTCATCTTCTTCTGGCGCAACTTTTTCAAGCCCAAAATCTTCTTCAAGCATGCCTTTTTCATTGGGTGATTTTTTGGGCGAGTAATCTAAGGGCTGTTGCACGCTACCTTCGTCCAAATCTAAATCTGGGTTTTCTTGAAGGAGAGCAAACGCTTGCTGCACGTTCATACCCGCAAGATTTTGGGCACCTTCGGCAAGATGAGTATGGACGTCGCGATAGCTTTGGTTTAGTTCGCGCACTAATTCAGCTGTTTTGCTGAAATGGGCGGTGACTTCTTGCTGGTAATCTTTGAGTTGCTGTTGGCTTTCGGCGAGATGTTCTTCGATATCATGGGTTCTATCGGCTGAGTTTTTATCCCGGTTTGAATAAAGCATGCCTGCGACACCGCCGACAATTAAACATGCTAAGCCAGTCATGATGAGTGCGTTAATTTCGTACACGTTAACTCCAAATGTGTTAGAAAATTTTGTTAAGTATAAACCTTTAGTTCATATACCACTACTAAACTTTAGTGGAAATAAATCGAAGTTGTTGTTACGAGGTGTGGCCTGTTAAAATCGCGTTTTTTTATGGAATGTAGCCATGACACCAGAGCAACATTATCGTCTTGATTTGCAGCGCGAAGGATTTAAATATGATCCTGCGCAAGAAATGGCGGTGTCGCATTTGCAGCAATTTTGGCAGGCATTGGTTGACGCCGAAAAGAGGTCTGCGGAAAAACGTCCTTTATTGCAGCGACTTGGTCTGCAAAAAGTACCTGTAGAGTTGGTGAAGGGTGTGTATTTCTGGGGAGGGGTTGGCCGCGGCAAAACATATCTGATGGATGTTTTTTTTGATTCCCTGCCATTTGAACGAAAATACCGCACCCATTTCCATCGATTTATGCAGCGTGTTCACAAGCATTTAAAGCAGTTGGGTGGTGAGAAAAACCCTTTAGATATTATTGCTAATGAACTGGCGAAAGAATATCGAGTAATCTGTTTTGATGAGTTTTTTGTAAGTGATATTGCTGATGCAATGATCTTGGGTGGTTTGTTTGAAAAGCTTTTTGCTCGTGGCGTCAGTTTAATGGCAACTTCTAACATTGTTCCGGATGATCTGTACAAAGATGGGTTGCAAAGGGCAAGATTTTTGCCAGCTATTGCGGCACTAAAGGCAAACACTCGTGTATTAAATGTTGATGGCGGTATCGATTATCGATTGCGGGCTCTTCAACAAGCAGAGTTGTTCTACACCCCTTTAGGAGAGGCTGCTGATGCAAGCCTATATGACTGTTTCGAAAAGTTAGCACCTGAAGTCGGGGGGCAGCGTCAAGCTGTCGATTTAGAGATAGAAGGCCGTATTATTCATGCCCGGCTTTGTTGTGATGACGTTGTCTGGTTTGACTTTAAAGAATTATGTGATGGGCCGCGTAGTCAAAATGATTATATTGAGTTGGCCAAAATATTTCATGCAGTGATTTTGAGTGATGTGCCTAGAATGGGTGTAAATATTGATGATCAGACCCGTCGTTTTATCAATTTGGTCGACGAATTTTACGATCGTAATGTTAAATTGGTAATTTCTGCTGAAGTGGGGCTGACTAACCTCTATTCTGGTGGTAAACTCGCCTTCGAATTTCAAAGGACCCAAAGTCGTTTACTCGAAATGCAGTCAACTGAGTTCTTGGGTCGACCCCATAAGCCGTAGTCATTCACGGCATTTAAATTAATTGGTAAATATTGTTGATCTATACGAAATCCTCGTGTAGTATTCGCGCTCTTTTTTACCGCAGTGTCTTTGAGGCGAAATTAAATGAAAACCTATAGTGCGAAAGCCGAGTCCGTACAGCGCGACTGGTATGTTGTAGACGCCCAGAATAAAACGTTGGGTCGCCTGGCTAGCGAGATCGCGCATCGTTTGCGCGGCAAGCACAAGCCTGAGTACACACCACATGTTGATACTGGTGATTACATTGTTGTTGTTAATGCTGACAAAATTGCTGTAACCGGCAACAAAGCAAAAGACAAAATGTACCACTTCAACACTGGTTATATTGGCAACCTAAAATCATTCTCTTTTGAGAAGTTGTTGGATCGTGCTCCTGAGCGCGTTCTTCAATTAGCAGTTAAAGGAATGTTGCCACGCAACCCATTGGGTCGTGCAATGTTGAAAAAGCTGAAAGTGTATGCGGGTACCGATCACCCACACGCTGCACAACAGCCACAAGATTTGAATATTTAACGGGAAGTACGAATATGTCAGCTACACAATACTATGGCACCGGTCGTCGTAAGACCTCTACTGCTCGCGTATTCCTGAAATCAGGTTCGGGACAAATTACCATTAACTCACGTGCTATTGATCAGTACTTTGGTCGTGAAGTTGCTCGTATGATTGTTCGTCAACCACTAGAGTTGGTTGAAATGTCAGATAAGTTCGATGTTAACGTAACAGTTGCTGGTGGTGGTAGTTTTGGCCAAGCTGGCGCTATTCGTCACGGTATTACTCGTGCTTTGATGGAGTATGACGAAGGTCTTCGTGGTGCGCTTCGTAAAGCAGGTTTTGTTACTCGTGATGCTCGTGAAGTTGAGCGTAAGAAAGTTGGTCTACGCAAAGCTCGTAAGAAGCCACAATTCTCGAAACGTTAATCGAGTTTTACTTCGATTCGAAAGCGTCAAAACACTGTTTTGGCGCTTTTTTTTTGGCGTTAGAAAAAAATCACATTTATCTCATATTAGTCAGCATTTTGTGTGTGTTTTTTGATATAATGCCGCGGTTTTATTTCCATGCGTTCAATTTATTGGGCGATTGTGCAAAAAAGCAAAGTTTTTTGTATTAGATTGGCATTTCCTTTAGGGGGTTATATTCAATGAGCAGTGAGGGTGTAAACACCACAAGACGCCGCTTTTTAGCAACTTCTACAGCTGTAGTTGCTGCTGGTGGTGCAGTTGGCGTAGCTGTTCCTTTCGTAGGGTCATGGAACCCTAGTGCAAAGGCAAAAGCTGCAGGTGCT
>JALRIU010000266.1 GCA_023255355.1 Pseudomonadales bacterium
AATCAGGTAAAACCCATGAATTGGGTTATCGTATTGAAGGTGATTACACGGTTATAGATCGTGAATTAAGGCCTTTTGAGTCTGCATATATTGTGTTTGACGAGGACGCGTCAACTAAGTCCTTTTCGCCGACTGCCAGACACCAAATGCCTATTGCTCAGTACGATAGTAACTGGCAAGTCAGCTTTGTGCCAAAAAATGCGGCAAAAACGTTTGATCGAGTGCTTTCTGTGGGTGATTGGTCAAATAGTTCAGACCTGGACATAAAGTATTTTTCAGGAACTGCCGACTATCAGCGTGTTATTAATCTACCTGCAAGTTCTATAGACGATAGTCATGCCTTGTACCTTGATCTTGGCGAGGTCAGAGAGATGGCTGAGGTTAGTATTAATGGTAAAAGCGTAGATCTACTTTGGAAGCCTCCATATCGTGTGAATATAAAACCTTATGTCAATGTGGGTGAAAATCAACTAAGCGTCAAAGTGACTAACCTCTGGGTAAATAGGCTGATCGGTGACGTTCAGCCAGGCGTAGTGAGAAGCACTGCCAAACCCATTGCGGCATATAGCCCTGATGCACCGCTTCGTGTATCAGGATTAATGGGGCCAGTTCGAATTGTCGAGGAGCATTAATTGAAACATATTGGTATTGGCGTTAATGCCTGGACGTGGGTTTCGCCCTTTGACAATAGTGCGCTAGGCCTTTTGGCCAAGGCTGCAGAGATGGGGTTTGATTGTTTCAGTATTCCCGTCGAGCAACCTGATTTGATAGATGTGTCCGCCATTAAGCGGACTCAGGCAGAGTGTGGTATTCGCCTAAATATGACTGTGGCTTTCGGTCCAGATAGGGATTTAACTGCGGATGATCCTAAGCTAAGGCAAAACAGCCTCAATTATATGCAGCAGTGTATGATTTTGGCTGAGCAACTTGGTACACCAGTATTGGTAGGGCCGGCGTATTCATGTGTGGGAAAGCGCCGTAAAATTAGTGACGAGCAGCGTAAAATTGAGTGGGATAGGGCAGTTCAAGGGTTGCGTAAAGCTGGTGAAATGGCGTCCCAGTTCGGTGTGAAACTTGGTATAGAACCCCTCAACCGCTTTGAGACGGATCTTGTTAATACCTGTGCCCAGGCCAAGCAGTTAATTCAGGATGTAAATTCTAGTCAGATTAAGATCCATCTCGACACTTTTCACATGCACATAGAAGAAAAAAGTCTCTTCGATGCGGTAGTATTAGCTGGCGATGATCTTGTGGGTCTGGATGCTAGTGAGTGTGATCGAGGCACTCCTGGCGAAGGCCAGGTCAATTGGGCCGAACTAGCTCGAGCATTAAAATACATCGGTTATCAAGGTGATTGTACAATTGAGACATTTACCCCTGATTGTGAGATGATCGCAGACGCTGCCGCTATTTGGCGGTCACTGGCTCCCAGTCAAGACTATCTTGCGGCTGAAGGCTATAAGTTTTTGAGCAAACTTTTAAAATAACCCTGTGGTAATTAACCGCTGGGTAAAACATAAAAACAATATCTCTATAGGAGACTTAAGAAATGAATCAGGCAATTGATAGACAAAAGCTCTATTACATTGGCAATTTGTCAATTTTCATGATCGGTCTAGGATTTGCGGTGCGTGCTAATATTGCACCAAATTTACAAGCTGAAATTTATGAATATATCGACGCTGCCAATGCAGCTGCGATGGTCGGTGAAGCATTGGGTTCAACCTTTATTGGTTTTGCATTGACCCTTTTGTTCGGTAGCGCACTTGTCGATTATGTCGGCATGAAAAAAATGATGTTGCTATCTGCTATTGGTTATATTTTGGGATCATGTGGCTTGTTGTATGCTGCAGCTAACCCAACAGTTGCAGGGGTTGATAATGTTGTTTTGACCAGCTTGTTACTCACGGGCCTTGGGTGGGGCGCAGTAGAAGCTTCGTCCAACCCTATGGTTGCTTCGTTATATCCTGAAGAGAAAACCAAGCGTCTTAACATTCTTCACGCATGGTGGCCCGCAGGTATTGTGGTAGGCGGCTTGCTTGGTGTTGGTGTTGAATCACTTGGTTGGGCATGGGAAATTAACATGTTCATATTGATTGTTCCTGCAGTCATTTTGGCAATCATGGTACTTGGTGCCGTCTTCCCCGTGACAGAGCGTGTGGCAGAGGGTGTGACCTACGGTGAGATGATGGCTGAATTGAGAAAACGTCCATTGTTCTGGGTTTTCTGGGTATCCATGTTTTTCACCGCAGCGGCTGAACTAGCACCTGGTACATGGGTCAATATTTCGTTATCAAATATTGTAGGTATGCAGGGAATCTTGTTACTCGTATACGTGAGTGGCTTGATGTTTGTTATGCGCCACTTTGCTGGTCAAATGGTTGAGCGCTTCTCTTCAGTGGGTTTAATGTTTATCAGTTGTACCTTGGCAGGTATTGGTTTGTACTTGTTAAGTCTAGCTGACAGCCCATTGCTGGCATTTGCTGCAGCTACCATCTGGGGTATTGGTGTATGTTACTTGTGGCCTACATTGTTGGGTATTACCTCAGGCCGTTTCCCACGCGGTGGCGCACTAGCGCTAGGCTTAATGGGTTTCGGTGGTGGCCTAGCGATTTACTACGTACTTCCAGAAATGGGTGGTATTTACGATGCGGCTAAAGCGGCAGCCCTAGCCAGTGGTGTAAGTGCAGAAGAAGCGGTTAATATTGCGTCTGTTCAATCGTTCCAGTCAGTTGCTATCGTGCCATTGTTGATGTTGCCTGTTTATGGTGCCATCTGGTTGTATGACCGCAAAAATGGTGGTTTGAATGCTGAAACAGCGGCGATCGTAGAAGAAAATTCGCTATAAGCTGCGCTAATGGATGGGCCCATTCAGGCTCACTGGGGTCGGCGGTGAATACCTCCGGCCCTTTTTTTCGACCAATATTTGTGTGCAGGAGATGCAGGAACAATTTTCTGCCGGCACTCGCGAGTCGCAAGTCGTTCAACAATAGCATTAAATACTTCGTCATCCCGTGGAGCAAAGCGAGCACGGGATCTCAAGTATGGGCATAGTTTTATGAGATACCGGACAAGCTTCGCGTTCCGGTGTGACGGCATTGGATATGATGGCTAGCCACTCTGCACTCGACCGCCAAGGATGGCGGAAATGCAGGAAATGCAGGAGCAATTTTCTGCCAGCACTCAGCACTCCGCACTCAGCACTTTCAATACCAATAAGCCAATGCTCTAATTTCAATACTCGCTCTCGGTGTGACACCTTCGATACCCTCACACAATGGATTGTCAAAAGCCACATGGGGTACAGCATTAACTTGGCCAAGGTCACTGTCATTAGTCACAAACAATATCGCTTCTTCGCTGTTCATATCAGGAAACCAGTACCATTTATGTTGTGGATTGTGGGCGACATTTATACCTTCAAAACTCCATTCGGGTTGGCCTTTGACATCAAAAACAGCTGTCGCCGGAATCAAGTCTTCAGCTGCGGTACTGTTGGCTGAGCAAACTGCGAGTGGGACATCCTGTGGTGCAGGCGAGATGGCACGCCATAGGTTATAGGCTACACAACGTTTCCATCCCGGCCGAGGCGCGCTGCGTTCTGCAAATTGAGCCGCGGTCATATCACTGACATCGATATGAGCAAAGCGAGCAGGGCGACTATTGTCAAAATGACCGGTAACCTGGCGTGCTTCACTAAAACGCAAAATGCCAGGCGCACTGATGATCAGTTCGTCTGCGCCAACGCGCTGTAAAATAGTTTGTTTGGTTTCTTCTGCGTACTGTGCTTGGTGATGTTGGATTTGTAAAAGGTCTTCAATTGCTGAAGGTGCGTTTAGCAACTCAAAACCATCGTTCTCTAAGTTGATGTCAACATCTCTCGCTGAATGTATCGGCATGACTTGGGGCGAGATGATAACGGTGTCTTTGCTGCTGTCGTTGGCATAGTAGCGGGCCATTTCTG
>JALRIU010000316.1 GCA_023255355.1 Pseudomonadales bacterium
GATCGCCTTCAAGGCGATGGCTGGCGGTTTTACGAATTTATCGCGGGCGGTGGATGCCGCTTCATGTGTGCATGGGATACCACCGAGGCCTCCGTTGATGCATTTGCGGTGGCTGTTGGCCAAGCCCTCGAGGCTGACTAACGAGTGACCAGCGCTACAACGCCAATGCGGATTTTGGCGGTTATCCCGCCAATGACCCAGCTGAATACGCCGTATCCGTCAACGGCGTACCTGACGGGCTTTTTGCGCGCGCAGGGTGAAGATGCTCATCAAGTCGATCTGGCCCTTGGGTCGCCAACACGATTCGGCAATATGGCTGCACCGCTTAAATACTTTATTGAAACGTCGAGTAATCTCTGGATGACAGGCGCTTTGATTGATAAGCCTGCGGGTGTTTTTACGTCGACCAATAGTCTGCATGGCGGCCAAGAAAGTACCCTTTTGAGTATGATGATCCCGTTGATGCATCACGGTATGATGATCTTGGGCTTACCCTATAGTAATCCGGCACTTAGCAAAACTAGAACAGGCGGTACGCCCTATGGCCCGTCTCACTTTGGTGCTGACGCAGAGGGTAAGTTGAGTGCTGATGAGATTGAGTTATGCCGTGCTCTTGGACAGCGTTTAGCAGAAACTGCATTGAAGGTTTCGGCCTAGAGGAATTTATGCAAATTGGTATTTTAGCAGCGAGAATCACCATGCTTAGCTATATTGTTCTACTAGGACTTTATACCATGGTGACTATTTGGTTTCCGCCCGAAGGTAAGCAGCCGCATGTCGTGGTTTGGTTAGTCCACGTACTGCCATTGTTACTATTTGTTCAAGGTGTGTTCAAGATTGATAAGCGCTCTTTGGCCTATTTATGCTTTGCCATTTTGTTATATTTTTTAATTGCTGTTGATAATGCTTTTAGCCCTGTGGCTAGAATATGGGAATATGCAATCGTCGCTGCAATTGTCACGATGTTTACTGCGGCTACAGTTGCAATCCGCTGTTATTCGTTGTCTAAGTCGGGAGACTCTGCTCATGACTGAGCCCAAAAAAGGAATTATTCGTCGCTTTTTTAGCGCTTTATTTAAAACGATTAGTTGGTTGCGAGTCGCGCTGATCAATCTATTTTTTGTTGTATTTCTTATCGTTTTTATTACCGCGATCATGAATAACGCCCCTGTAGTTGAAATCGAAGAGGGCAGTGTGCTGTTAATTGCACCTGAAGGTGTGATTGTCGAAGAGGCATCTGTGCTTGATCCAATTGAGGCCATCCTTGCGACTCAGGATGAAGACCTTGAGACCCGTCTTTGGGACATAACCACGGCGATAAAAGAGGCTGCCAGCGATAAACGTATCGCTGCACTAGTGCTGAAACTTGATGGTTTAAGTGGTCTAGGTATGGTCAAAGCAGAAGAAATTGCCCGCGCCTTACAAGTGTTTAAGCAAGCAGGTAAACCTGTTATTTCCTATGGTGAGTATTACAGCCAAGCGAACTATTATTTATCTGCTCAGGCAGATGAAGTATTTATGAATCCCATGGGTGGCGTTTTGCTGCAAGGCTTTGGTGTCTACCGCAACTTCTTTAAGAGTCTTCTGGATACGCTCAAGGTTAACTTTCATGTTTTCCGTGTCGGTGAATATAAGTCGGCACTTGAGCCTTTCATGCGCGATGCAATGTCTGAAGAGGCTAAACAGGCTAATCTCCATTGGTTGAATCAAGTTTGGAACGGTTATTTGACAAGTATTGCTGAGGCTCGCAATTTGAACGTTGAAACCTTAGCTACAACCATAGAACATTCCGATGAAGCCCTGCGCGAAGTGAATGGTGATGCCGCCGCATTGGCTATAAAAATGGGTTTGGTCGATGATCTGTTCGATCGTCCGAGTATGGAAGAAGAGTTGATTAATCGATTTGGTGAAAGTGCTGATGGCGGACTCAAAGCAGTATCTATGCGTACTTATCTGAATCAACATTTCATGTCTCTACAAGAATCAAGTAGCCCAGAAATCGCTGTGATTGTTGCTCAAGGTGAAATCATCGATGGTGAAAGCGTGCCGG
This sequence comes from Pseudomonadales bacterium, assembly GCA_023255355.1. Taxonomy (GTDB): domain Bacteria; phylum Pseudomonadota; class Gammaproteobacteria; order Pseudomonadales; family JAHEIH01; genus JAHEIH01. Next base: position 2,051 of record JALRIU010000316.1, read on the forward strand.
GCGCAGTGGGTGGCGATAGTTTAGCCGACTTAATTCAGCGAGCCAGCGAAGACGATAATATTCATGCGCTTGTGTTGCGTGTGGATAGTCCAGGTGGATCGGTTACCGCTTCTGAGGTTATAAGAAAAGAGTTGCAGCGTTTTCAAGCAAGCGGTAAACCGGTTGTTGTCTCTATGTCCTCCCTCGCAGCATCTGGTGGTTATTGGATCGCAGCGGGTGCAGATAAGATCTTGGCCGATGCTAATACACTAACTGGCTCTATAGGTATTTTTGGTGCCATACCAACCTTAGAGGAAAGTTTATCTCACGTTGGAGTCTCGACTGACGGTGTTGGTACCACACCTTTGGCGAATGCTTTCCGCATTGATATGCCGATGAATCCTATGGCGGCTTCGTTAATTCAACAAAATATTGAATTCGGCTATCGTCAATTCTTGGAGATCGTAGCTAGTGGCAGAGCAATGGATTTAGAACAAGTTGATACTATTGCACGTGGCCGCGTATGGACCGGTTTTGATGCATTAGAAAAAGGATTGGTTGACGGCAATGGTGGTTTGGACGATGCGTTGCAAGCTGCTGCAGAAATTGCGGAATTGGGTGATAATTATAAACCTAAATGGATTCGTCCTGAGATGGCGCCTTTACAAGCGTTAGTTGATGGTTTTTTAAATGCTAAAAGCGAGGTTCTCATGTCTTGGGTTAAGGGCTTCGGTTTGCAATCTTTAGCGCTTAAGCAAGCTTGGTTATTAAAAGATCCACGTCATCGTTACGTGCTATGTGCCGAGTGCGCTCCGCTTTAATTCTTTTATTGTTCTCTTCGGTCTCCATGGCGGCGAGTGTTTATCGCTATCATGGACCGAATGGGCAAATTATCTTTTCAGAAAGAAAGCTTGATAATCCAGATTATCAACTCGTAAGTCATAGTCGTGACGGTAGGTATCTGGGTAAATTGGCAACTCCAGTCAGTCAGCCTGATAAAAAGCAAATCGATGCCATGATCGAATCCACTGCAAAACGATATCAGCTTGAAGCCAAATTGATATCAGCGATCGTTGAAATTGAATCTAATTTTCAGGCTGATGCTTTGTCGTCTGCTGGCGCAGTGGGTTTGATGCAATTAATGCCTGATACTGCAGCCGACTATGCAATTGCTGAGTTGTATGATGCTCAAGCCAATTTGGATGCCGGGGCAAGACATCTTCTAAATCTATTTAAAGAATTTAAGGACTTGGACCTAGTTTTGGCTGCCTATAACGCCGGTGCAGGTACTGTAAGACGTTATGGTGGGGTGCCGCCCTTTAAAGAAACAGAGCGGTATATTGAAAAGGTGAAGGACATTATCGCTGCCGCTCAATAGTAGCGACAGTTTTTTATTACGCGCCTATGCCTCCATCCACCTGAATAGTTTGGCCATTCATGTAGGTGTTTGCAGGGTGGATAATACTGAGCATGGCAGTGACAATTTCCTCGACACGACCCATTCTACCCATAGGGTTCATTTTTTCGATGGCTGCCATCTTAGCATCTTCGCGCATTTGAGTGACTAATGGTGTTGGCACAAAGTAAGGGCAGATAGCATTGACCCTAATCCCCATTTTCGCATATTCAAGTGCTGCGGTTTTTGTTAGTCCTACGACCGCATGTTTTGATGCAGAGTAGGCACCAAGCGTTGGCGATCCAATGAGGCCGGCCATGGAGGCAACATTTAAAATGGAGCCTTCACCCTGTTTAATCATCTGTGGGATGGCATGTTTCATTCCAAACAAAACGCTCTTACTGTTGATCGCAAAATAGCGATCAAGATCAGCATCGGTAATTTCGATAATAGGTTTCGGTTTGCCACCAACCCCCGCATTATTAACAAGAATATCTAAGCGCTTAAAGTGATTAATGCAGGCGTTAATTGCATCTTTAAACGAATTTTCATGGCTTACATCAAAACATTGTGTGAGATGGTTGCTTGGGTGCTTGAGCGATGCGAGAGTATTTTGCAAGGAGGTATCATCGATATCGCACAGACAAAGATTTGCCTCGTGCTCATCTAAGGCTCGCGCAAGAGCTTGGCCGAAACCACTACCTGCACCAGTAATGAATATAATTTTATCTTTAAATGCCATGCTGACTCCTACAGGCCGCTAATTGTTAAGCCGCCATCGACGACAATACATTCGCCATTGGTATAGCTAGCAGCATCAGATGCCAGATACAACACAGTACCTGCAATCTCTTCTGGTTCAGCATGTCTGTGCATGGGGATTTTTTGCATAGCAGCTTTGTAAATGTCGTCGTGTGCAAATAATGCTCCGGCGAATTTGGTTTTGGTTAAACCGGGCGCAATAGCGTTAACCCGAATACCGAATTCACCACATTCCATCGCGAAGGCCTTGGTCATGCTAATAATGGCGGCTTTGGTGACAGAATAAATGCCCTGCAGGTTACCTGGAATAATGCCGTTAATTGAAGCTGTATTGATGATTGCACCACCACCGTTAGCTTTCATAAGTTTTGCGCCAGCTTGCGACATCAAAAAATAGCCGCGAATATTTACATCAATCGTTTTTTGAAAGCTACCTAAATCCGTATCGAGGATATGGCCAAAATAAGGATTGGTGGCGGCATTATTTACCAAGATATCCAGTTTGCCGTGGTGGGTCTTTATCGTGTCAAAGGTCGCTTCTATTTGGTCTAGATCGCCGATGTGGCACGCTAAGGCTTCAGCAGAATTGCCCTCGGCTATGATTTCATCAGCGACGGTTTGGCAGTCGGCAATTTTGCGTGAGCTGACAATAACATGAGCGCCATGGGCTGCTAAAAGTTTTGCCGAAGCTGCACCAATGCCTCGACTTGCCCCGGTAACAAGGGCAATCTTTCCTGAAAGATCAAATGGAGATTTATTCACACTGAAATCCTAATTTTTTATATAAAGGATTTAGTGTCCGTAAAAATGGCTGAACTTGTCAATGAACTCTTGTAACTGTGACGCTGGAAGACTGTTTATGCCTGCAGCTGCTGCTCTGCCGCCGCCTGTTGGAAATTGGCGACATAAATCAACTGCTCCAGTCTTATTGCTTAGTGGTGCGCGTACGCTGACTAAGTAATCACCGTCTGCTTTTGCGGTAATAACTGCATGCGCGCGATCAGGATTGTTAACTGTTAAGTCGTTGCTGTATACGCCACTTACTCGACGAGCCCAGGCTTCATTAGGCAGCATAAAGACAGCTGTGCAGGTGTTTGCATGGAGTGGCTCGAGGCTTGCAGCTTTAGCCATATCTTCGCGATAACCCGTCTCAAGTTTTATAAAATCCGGATTGTTTTCGATAAAATCAAACGGCCCGTCAGCTTGATTGAGTGTTTCAAATAAAGCGGCGGGGGTGAAGTGTAAATCGTCTAGACTTGGTCCATAACCGTTGTAGTTAATGTAGGTGCCAAGCGCTTCAAGTTGATCAATTTGTGTATCACTCAAGTCGGTTTGAGCGGCGAGACCACGAGCTGTTTTTTTGAGATTGTCACCAAATGCACCGGTGATTGCCCATTCTTTGTAAGCCCCTTTTAATAAGCCATTGACCAAAACGCTAGTGCAGGTATCGGCGTTTTCATTAATAGTGGCTTTTAAATGGGGGTGCTGTGGGATAGTGCCAGGAAAATGGTGATCTACGTAGAGAACTTCTGCACCTGCATCAAGTAGGCGCTGCAGATCAGTAGCATTTTTATCCATGGAAATATCGAGTACCACAACTTTGTCACCAGCTTTGGCGTCGACATTTTGTAAAAGAGAAATATCGCGCTTAACCCCTGTCACCAGTTTACTGGGACGGGGTTCAGCTTTGCGTAATTGGAGTAGGGCACAGATGCCATCTGCGTCGCCGTTAAATACATCGAAACATTGGCTCATTATGCCCTCCTATTAACCCGCGTTATCGAGTGCTTGGTAGTAGTCAGAAAGAATCTTAGCGACTTCTGGACGAGAAAACTCAGGAGGAGGCGCAATACCTTGACCCAACATTTCGCGCACTTTTGTGCCTGACAAAAGTACAAAGTCATCTTTGCTGTGGTCTGGCGCATCTTTCATCATAACAACGCGATTGAGTTTTTTGCTGTAAGCGGTATGGTCTGCTTTATAGATCTCAAGTTGCAACGCACCTGTAGGCACTCGATCGAAGATGACCTGAGCGTCGAAACCGCCGTAATAATCACCAACCCCGGCATGGTCACGACCCACAATAAGATGTGTACAGCCACAGTTTTGGCGGAAGACGGCATGCAATACTGCTTCGCGTGGGCCGGCGTAGAGCATGTCAAAACCGTAGCCAGTAATCATCACTGTATTTGCGGGGAAGTAGAGCTCAACCATTTTGCGGATTGCTGCATCGCGAACATCTGCAGGAATATCACCGGCTTTTAATTTGCCCAGTAGCATATGGATTAAAATACCATCGGCTTTAAGGTCTTCCATCGCCATGCGGCATAATTCTTCGTGGGCGCGGTGCATAGGGTTGCGTGTTTGGAAAGCCACTACTTTTTCCCAGCCACGTGAAGCAATTTCGTCACGAATTTCTACGGCCGTGCGGAAAGTTTCAGGGAATTCATTCTTAAAGTAAGAGAAATTTAAAACTTGTATTGGGCCAGATAACATGGTGCGGCCAAGTCCTTTGAAGGTTGCAACACCGGGGTGGTTGCCATCCAATGTACCAAAAATATTTTCGGCCATGATGTCAATCTCAGCATCACTTACGGCTTCAACCGCAACAACATCCATAATCGCTAATACTGGTTGTCCGGCAACGTTTGGATCACGAAGTGCAATACGGCCGCCTGCTTTAATGCTTGTATCGTCTGTTAAGTTGACGATAGGCACTGGCCAGAATAAGCCGTCAGTAGTTTGCATGTCTTTGGCAACACTTAGCGAGTCAGCGAGGTTCATGTAACCTGTGAGTGGGTTAAAATATCCACCAGCGAGCATCACTGCATTAGCAGCAGCTGCAGAGTTTACGGTTAGTTGCGGCAACGAAGCAGCTTCTTCTAATAATGCTGCGCGTTGTGCGTCATCACTCACATAAAGTGGGTTAAGTTGGTCAGAGCCAAAAGGTTTGATCATGGTGGTGTCCTCTTATTTGCTGATGATGCCGCGATTACGCAGCTCAGCTAAAATGATGTCGACTTCTTCTTGCAAGCTCATTTTGTCAGAGCGCAAGTGAATTTCCGGAGTGTTTGGTGCTTCATAGGGATCGTCGATGCCAGTGAAGTTTTTGATTTCACCCGCTCGGGCTTTTTTGTAAAGACCTTTCGGATCTCTACTTTCAGCAGCTTCCAGTGAACAATCAACGAATACCTCAATGAAATCCATGCCAGCTTCTTCATGAAGTTTTCTTACTTGATCGCGGTCGGCACGGTATGGGCTAATAAAACTTGAAAGAGCGAGAACACCTGTATCAACGTAAAGTTTTGCAATTTCACCAATTCGGCGAATATTCTCAGTGCGGTCTTCTGCAGAGAAACCAAGGTTTTTGTTAATCCCCAGACGAATGTTATCGCCATCTAAACGGTATGAAAGTACACCCATCTCATGCAAGACGCCTTCTAATTCAACTGCGACGGTACTTTTGCCGCTGCCTGAAAGACCCGTAAACCATAACGTTGCACCTTTATGACCTAGAAGCTTTGCTCTATGTTCGCGGCTGATATCGCCTTCGTGCCAATGTACATTGGTTGCTTTTTGTTCTGCCATGAGATTATTCCTCGCTAAGTTTGACAATGTTGGCAAGTGTAGTTGATGGCAATTAAAAGTAAAACAGGATAATATCGGTAAAAACTAACGGTAAAACCGATAATGAGATATACTCTTCGTCAATTGCAAATTTTTATTGAAATTGCTCGTGTGCAAAATGTGTCGAGGGCGGCTAAAAGTTTGCACGTCTCTCAGTCTGCAGCAAATGAAGCGTTGCTTAATCTTGAGCGAGCTTTTGAGTTTGAGTTGTTTGATCGGTTGGGTAATCGACTGTCATTAAATCGGCACGGCGAGCGTGTGCTTCGTGAGGCTGATAAATTAATGCAAAGGGCACATGCTTTCGAAGAAAGTGTTTTGCAAATCAGACCGAGTCCCGATATTCGAGTGGGTGCAAGTTTTACCATCGGCAATCATTTGGCTACCAAGGCGATGGCAATGTATTTAGAGGTTGAGCCAAATTCTACTGTTGATTTAGTGATAGGAAGTACGCCGGATATCGTTGAAAAAGTTGCCCAGGGTAATGTTGATGTTGGTATGGTTGAGTGGCCTCAGAGTCACCAAGATGTTGTTTTGGCTCCGTGGCGCGACGATGAGTTGGTGGTCTTTGTGGCGGCAGATCATGTATTAGCCAAAAAAGGCACGCTTTCTGAAGATGACGTGGTCAATGCGAGATGGATTTTACGCGAACCTAATTCAGGCCTTGGTCACGCATTTAATACGGCGATGAATGCATTCTATGGCAGATATCATGTGTTTTTAGAGTTGCGTCATAACGAGGCAATTAAAACTGCTGTTGAATCTGGTTTAGGGGTAGGTTGTTTATCTAAAATTGCTGTACAACGCGATATTGAGTTGGGGACTGTTGTGCCGTTGACAATTCCAGGGGTGGATTTAACTAGGCGTTTTTATTTTGTCATGCCAAAACGTGCTACTAAAAGGCCTGCTGTCGAATTGTGGCTTTCGGTGTGTTCACAACTTAATTAAGTTATATTTGCTGACTTTTTATTGGACAATAATCCCCCTTTCCCGTAAAATCCTTCCCCCAGTTTAGGTCGCCTCTAAGGCTTTGGTTTGTAAGCAATTTGAGTGTTTTCAACCTTAGACCACTTTTATTTATTCGTATATGAGAAGCGAGATGAGGCCCACTTCATCTCGCTTTTTTACGATTAATGTTTTCAATCTTCTTTAACTGGGGAGTTAATTTTGAGTAAACCAGCAATTCTCGTTCTTGAAGATGGCAGTGTTTTTCGTGGTATTTCGATCGGTTGTGATGGCGAGTCAGTAGGTGAGGTGGTGTTTAATACCGCTATGACCGGTTATCAAGAAATCCTCACCGATCCATCATACGCGCGTCAGATTGTCACGCTTACATACCCCCATATCGGCAATACCGGTATCAATATCGAAGATATTGAATCTAACAACTTGCTTGTCGCTGGTTTGGTGATACGTGATCTTCCGCTATTGGCCTCTAGCTTTCGTAATGAACAAGCTTTAGATGATTACCTTCGTGCAAATAATATTTTGGGTATTGCAGATATTGATACGCGTCGTTTAACTCGGATTCTGCGTGAGAAAGGTGCTCAAAATGGCTGCATTATGGCTGGAGACTCACTCAATGAGGCACGTGCTCTACAGTTAGCTAAAGGTTTTGCTGGTCTTAAAGGCATGGATTTGGCTACTTTCTTTGTAGCCTGTATTGGATCCATTATTCACTCAATTTTGATT
>JALRIU010000342.1 GCA_023255355.1 Pseudomonadales bacterium
ATGCCACAACAGGCATTAACACAGCAAGCGCGACTAAATGCTCTAAGGTATCGTCAAATAAATTAATCACGGCGGCAGCAATAAATGCAGTCGCAAGGTTGATTGTTAGCCAAATGGCTCGACGTGGCGAAGCTTTCATCACCGGTGCAAAGGTATCTTCTTCTTCACCAAGACCTGCCATACTCATTAAAGAGTGGTCTGAGTCTTCGCGGATAACGTCGATAACGTCGTCGACTGTGATACGACCAAGTAGGCGATTATCCTCGCCAACGACGGGCGCCGAAATCCAGTCATTACGTTCAAATAGCAAGGCAACTTCTGTGTCTGACATTCCAACGGGGATAGGCGTGGTGTCACTAGACATAACCTCTCTAACAGTCATGTTTGGGTCACTTACCAAAATGACATTCAATGGCAGAAGACCGAGGTATTTGTCTTGGCGGTTAACAACGATCAAGCTGTCAGTCATGTCAGGGATTTCGTCGTGACGCCTTAAATAGCGCAAAACAACATCGAGGGTATGGCTTGGACGAACAGTGATGGTATCGGTATTCATCAAACCGCCAGCTGTGTCCTCGTCATAAGATAACACTTGCTCTACGCGTTGGCGGTCTTGGATGCTCATCGACTGCAAGACTTCTTGTGTTACTCTGTCTGGCAGGTGTTGCAAGATATCTACGATGTCGTCAGTGTCTAAACCCTCTGTCAGTGCGACAACTTCTTCAGCATTCATGCCGCTTAGGAGCTGAGCTTGGACATCGCTACTGAGCCATTGTAAAACCTCACCATCGCTTTCTTTATCAACGAGGGTCCATAGGACTTGGCGAGTTCGCGGCGGAGATGACTCTAATAAGTGGGCAAGATCGGCTGAGTTAAGAGACTTAATGAGGCGACGAACTTGCAGGAATGTACCACTCTGCAACGCTTCGTTGAGTGTATCTAAGTGTTTTTGTGTCTGGAGTTGTTCGTTAGAGTTGGACATGACCTACACTCACTCACTGGCTAAGACGCTAGTATAACCCGTAATCGACGATTATTCTCCCTCGTCGAAATAATTATTGATAAGAGCAAGCAATGCTTCAGCGGCTTTTTCTTCGTCGCTGCCATCAAATTCAATACGCAGTTCAGTGCCTTTGCTGGCGGCTAGCATCATAATAGACATGATACTTTTTCCGTCGGCACTTCTATCAGCTTTAAATACTTTGATACTACTAGCAAACGCAGAGCAGGTCTGAACAAATTTGGCAGCTGCCCGTGCATGCAAGCCCAATTTGTTAATGATTGTGACATGGCGTTCTATCATGCTAATACTATCCTGCTGGTTTGGCGCTTTGGGATCCCGACATTTCTCGGTGACGGATAAGTATCTTACCATCGATATTGGCAAAATGTTTGGCTAATTGCTCAGCGAGGAAGACTGATCGATGTTTGCCTCCAGTACAGCCAATCGCAATGGTCATGTAGCTTCTGTTTTCAGCTACAAACCGTGGAATCCATTTTTCAAAAAAAGAGCACAAGTCATCTAGCATATCTTGAACCGCTGCTTGCTTACTTAAAAAATCGATAATGGGTTGTTCAGTGCCATTAAAATGTCTAATTGACTCAACCCAGTGTGGGTTGGGTAGGCAGCGTACGTCAAAAATAAAGTCTGCATCTATTGGTGGACCATGCTTGAAACCAAAAGATTCGAATAAAAGAGAAAATTCAGATTCTTGTTTGAAACTCAAGCGCTGTCGAAGAAGTTCACGTAATTCGTGAATACTGAGTAGTGACGTGTCTATGACAAGCGCCGCATTCGCGTTCAGCTCACCGAGTAATTCCGTTTCGTATTCAATCGCTTCTTGAAGCGCCATATTGGCCGAGGTAAGTGGATGGCGTCTCCTTGTCTCACTAAAACGCTTTAGTAGGGTAGGTGTGGCTGCATCAAAATAGAGAATTTCACTGACTACATGAGATGGAAAGTTCTTGAGTATTGATGGGATAGCAGATAACTGATTGGTAGCATTTCGAGAATCAATACATACGGCGATACGATTAGATTCGTTGACGGGCTTTTTTAAGGATTCATCGATTAATGCTGGTAGTAAGTTGACAGGGAGATTGTCGATGCAGTAATAGCCAATGTCAGCTAGAAGGTTGAGTGCACTACTTTTACCAGAGCCAGATCTACCACTGATAATATATAAATGCATGGCTAGCTGCCTTGGTACTCTATCGCAGCTTTGAACAATTCTTGTTGGCTGCTAGCGTGTCTCAAACCTTGGCAAAAGGCTTCTTGATTAAATAGACCCGCAAGGGTTGCCAGGGTTTCTAAATGTTTGTTAAATGATTCTTCGGGGACAAGTAATACAAAAATCAAGTCAACCGGATTGTCATCTATGGCTTCAAAATCAATTGGATTATCGAGTGACACCAATGCGCCTACTACCTCTTGGCAGTTTGGAATGCGGCAGTGAGGAATAGCAATGCCGTTACCAATACCTGTACTGCCGAGTCTTTCGCGTTGTATTAGTCGCATGAAGATATCTTCTGCATCAAGTCCGCTTACATTTACAGCAAGGAATCTAGCAATAGATTCCAGGGTGCGCTTTTTGCTCACACCTGGAGACTGGCATAGGATGAGGTTAGGATTAAGAATATTTTCTAGGCGCATGGTGATATTGCCTTACTTATGGCCTTTCAGTTTTTCTTTGTGCTTGATAATTTGACGATCTAATTTATCAGTCATGTTGTCTATAGCTGCATACATATCTTCTGATTCAGAGACCGCGTGTATGTCATTACCTACGACATGGACAGTGGCTTCGGCTCGTTGGGTATTTTTTTCTACAGTTAGAATAACTTCGCCGCGGGTAATTTGATCTGAATGCCTATCAATTTTCTCCATTTTTGAAGTGACATAGTTTCTTAATGCGTCGGTAATTTCTACGTGATGTCCACTAATGTTCATTTGCATACGTTCTTCCTCTTGTTGTAATGACCTAACGTCATGTTTAAACGCCTACGTTAACTGTTTGCGCTCATTTGAAGGAGGGATGTTTAAGGACTCTCGATATTTAGCAATTGTTCGTCGAGCAACCTCTATACCCTGCTCCTTTAAAAGGGTGGTTATTTTGCTATCGCTCAGCGGTTTGCGAGAGTGTTCCGCAGCGATAAGTTTTTTAATGATGGCGCGAATAGCTGTTGAGGAGCATTCGCCTCCACCACTGGTAGATACATGGCTTGAAAAGAAGTATTTAAGTTCAAAAACACCTCGAGGGGTGTGCATATATTTTTGTGTTGTTACCCGCGAAATAGTTGATTCATGCATATCAACAGATTCAGCAATGTCATTTAGGACCATCGGTTTCATGGCTTCTTCACCATACTCAAAAAAATCGATTTGTCGCTCAACAATGGCCGTTGCAACTTTCATCAGCGTTTCATTTCGACTTTGCAGGCTTTTGAGGAACCAGCGAGCCTCTTGCAGATTTTCTCTTAAAAAATTGTTATCGCTACTGTCATCTGCGCGTTTAACTAATTCAGCATAGCTATTGTTAATTTTGAGCTTAGGCGCAATGTCGGGATTGAGTTCAATCCGCCATCTACCATTGTTTTTAGTTACAAAAACGTCGGGGATAATGTATTCAGCGGTATTTGAGGTAATGCTATCACCAGGTCTAGGGTTGAGCATTTGTATCAAATCAATCGCCGCTTTTAATTCGTCTTCTTTCATCTTGCCACGGCGTTGAATATAAAGAAAATCGCGGCTACCCAATTGGTGAATAAATTTTTCAACAACTAAAAGAGCGTGTTTTAACGCTGGGGTATCTTCTGGAAGTTGCTTTAATTGAATACGAAGACAATCGCTCAGATCCTGTGCTGCAACGCCCGGTGGGTCAAAATGTTGGACGCGGTGTAACACCGCCATCACTTCGTCTAGTTCTATGTCGAGTTCGGGGGAGTCGTTAAAGCTTTCGAATATTTCATCAATATTAAGTGTTAGAAAGCCGTCATTATCTACAGCATCAATAATGGTGGTGGCAATTAATCTATCAATATCAGACATCGGGGTCAGATTTAGCTGCCACATTAGGTGATCTTGTAAGGTCTCAGTGGCAGAGTTAAAACTATCAAAATCAATGTCTTCGCCAGTATTCTTGGGTTGTGAAAGTGTTGGCGCATTTTGATAAATATCATCCCATTGAGTATCGACAGCAAGTTCTTCAGGGATTTTATCTCCCCAGTCGTCGCTAAGATCTTTGGTCGCAGTATCTTTGGTGATGGTTTTTTTTTCGGGCTCTCCGTCAAAATCTTCTTCAACGTCGAGCATGGGATTTGAATCGAGAGCTTCTTGAATCTCTTGTTGTAAATCTAAAGTTGACAATTGCAGTAGCCTGATAGCCTGCTGTAATTGCGGGGTCATTGTAAGCTGTTGACCTAGCTTTAGTTGAAGAGATTGTTTCATCGAGTAAGAATAACCTTAGGCTTTGCTGATGGATGCATGCCGTTGTTCATTCTTAGTTTAGTCAGCGTCTTAAGTACTGGCAATCTTTAAATGACAAAAATATGCAAAAAAAGGGCCTAAAGTTTGAATTTGTCGCCTAGGTAGACTTTGCGTACTTGGTTGTTGTTAAGAATATCTTCTGGGGAGCCCTCGGCAATAATGCTACCTTCGCTAACGATGTAGGCTTTTTGGCAAATATCCAGGGTTTCACGTACGTTGTGATCTGTGATTAAAACACCAATTTGCTTACTTTGTAGATGGTGAATGATCTGTTTAATATCATTGACAGAAATGGGGTCGACACCAGCAAATGGTTCATCTAACAGGATGAATGATGGGTTTGTAGCAAGCGCACGCGCTATTTCAACTCGGCGCCTTTCGCCGCCAGATAAGGCCATACCAAGACTATTTTTGATATGGGTAATATGAAATTCTTCTAAAAGTTCCTCTTGCATGGTAGTGCGCTGCTGACGAGTTAGCTCTTTGCGGGTTTGTAAGATGGCCATAATATTATCGGCTACGCTGAGTTTGCGGAATACCGACGCTTCTTGAGGTAGATACCCGATACCTTTTTTAGCTCTGTTGTGAAGGGCAAGCGTGGTTATATCGACGTTATCAATAAAAACACTACCACGATCGGCCGCGACTACCCCTGCAATCATATAAAAAGAAGTAGTTTTACCGGCACCATTTGGGCCAAGTAAGCCAACGACTTCGCCGCTGGATACACTGACTGAAACGTCCTTTACAACTTGACGCTTATTGTAGGATTTGGCTAGATGTTTTGCCGCAAGAATTGCCATTATTCGGTATCCTCTTCGGGCGCAGTGTTTTCAGGAATAATCTGTGCAGGGATTACCATCTCAACGCGTGAATTCTTGCCGGAGCTTTGGGCGTTGATGATTTGTTCTTTGACATTGTAATTTATGGTTTCGCTGGTGATTTTTGAACCGCTTTGAGAAATTTTGGCGTTTTTCTTAAATTCGACCTTGCCAGAGCTTAAGACATAGGAAATTTCCATGGCTGAAGCATAGACTCGTTCGCCTTCTAGACTTAATTGCTGGGATAGTGTGGCAGGCTTTCCACGAGCAAAAATACTATCAGGTTGTGTATTGGTATCGTTAATTACAATATGTTCGGCAGTAATGATTAAGCTGCCTTGACTGATCTTTACATCGCCTTCGTAAATGGTTTGGCCTTTACTTTCATCGCGCGTTGCGCTATCTGCCTCAATTCGTATGGGCTGTGAAATATCGCTAGGCAGGGCATTAACTGCCAAGCTAAAAAGGCTAAAAAAGAAAGCTATGATCAGGCTAATGCTGAATTGCATAGTTGGCAGTCACTCTATTGCTAAGTTTGTAGGTGCCATCATTTATTTTAAATTCAAGGCGGTTGGCAGAAATTGTAGCGTTTTTGCTGACGACATCAATGTTTGAGGTGCTTAAGGCGACTCGATGCTTTGTATCATAACTAAGGTTTTCTGTGGTAAGCGTTGTGTCGCTTGTTGTTTCAATAAGCTTAACATTGTTATTAAAGGCAATATTATTTGTTTGAGGATCTAGTTGGCCATTGTCAGCATTGATCGTCCATGAAAGTTGACCATCTTTAAACAGAAGAATTGTGGGCTTAAGGACTTCGGTAGTTTTACCATCACTGCGTCGTACACTGATGGGGGAATTTAATACCTGTTCAGGTGAACCATCTTTATCGTACTGAATGATTTGCGTATCCAGGAGGTATAGTTGTGCTAAAGACTTATCTGGAGGGTGTTTGTCTGTCTGAGTTTTTTGCTGAATATCCTGAAATTGCATTACAGCAACAGCCCCAGCGATAATTGTGCCAGCTAAAATAATACGGGCTGAAATACGCAAGATCATTTAGGCTAGTCCAGCCTTAAGAAGGTCATGAAGGTGAAGAATACCGTCAATGGATTTGCCATCAGATGAAACCACCAAGGTTGTAATAAGCTTGTCTTCCATGACTGACAATGCCTGTGCCGCTAATGCGTCAGAGCTTATGGTCTGGCATTTACTTGTCATGACATCGCCAATCAATGTATTCGCAAAGTCGATACTTTGATCGATACTTCTGCGCAGATCCCCATCAGTGTAAACCCCCATCAGTGAGCCGTTTGCGTCAGTGATGCAGGTCATTCCTAGCGCCTTTGAGCTCATTTCTAGAAGTGCTTCTCTGACACTAATTGATTGGGAGACTTTAGGGATTTCTTTACCCTTGCGCATGATGTCGCTAACTCTTAGTAAGAGCTTTCTGCCCAGTGCGCCGCCCGGGTGCGAGAATGCAAAGTCTTCTGCGGTAAAGCCACGTTTCTCGAGTAGGGCAATAGCAATGGCATCACCCATTACTAGGCTTACCGTTGTGCTTGACGTAGGGGCTAGATCGAGTGGGCATGCCTCAGTAGCTACACCGACATCAAGGTGTGCGTCGGATGCTTTGGCGAGGGTTGAACTGGCGTTTCCTGTCATGGAGACAATAGGGGCGCGCATGCGTTTTAAGAGAGGTAGTAAGGTTATGACTTCACTTGTAGTACCGGAATTTGACAGTGCTAAAACTACGTCATTTTGAGTGATCATGCCTAGATCACCATGGCTAGCTTCTCCCGGATGAACAAAATGAGAGGGTGTTCCGGTGCTGGCGAGTGTGGCGGCTATCTTCTTGCCGATATGGCCAGACTTGCCCATGCCGGTAACCACAATCCTACCACGGCAGTTGAGCATGAGTTCGCAGGCAATATCAAAGTCTCTGTTGATTCGATTGAGAAGCTCACTAACAGCGTCACGTTCCATACTGATGGTGCGTTTGGCTGACTCTGAAAAACTGATCGATTGGCTCACGTTTGCAGTCCTTACATTCCATGGGTGCTAAAAAGTACGGCAAAATAGGCTACGTAGGGTGTAATCATGAATACACCAGTCCAGCGCGCCAGTTTTGGCGAATTTTTAGTTAATTTAACACCGATAAACATCATTGACAGTAATAATAGCGTCATAAATGCCATGCTAGCAAAATCGCGTTGAAATGCCTCTGCACCAATTGTCATTCGTCCAAAAAATGCGGGTACTGCCATAACGGCAAGTAAATTAAATATATTGGATCCGAGGACGTTGCCAAGAGCAATGTCGTGATGGCCTTTTAATGAACTCGCAACAGATGCTGCTAGTTCGGGTAGGGATGTGCCTATGGCAACCACTGTTAGTCCTATGACAAGTTCACTGACACCTAGGGACTTAGCGGCCTCTGTCGCACCCCAAACCAGCACATCTGAGCTTACAATTAAAAGTATCAAGCCAATTACAAAAAGACCTATCGCTTTGCCTAATGGTAATTGGGTTATTTCGTTGAGTTCTTCGGTTTCTTCTGCCTCGGCCATCGCAGGATGCTGATTGCGATTCTTGACTAGTCTGTAAATAATCCAAACGAGAAGTAATATAAGGGCAAGCGTCTCCTGCCATGTGATTATCAGGTCATAAAGAATCACGCCACCGGCAGTCGTCGCAAGCAAGAGGTAAACTCCTTCGCGCCGAAGTAGTCGTTTAGATATTGGTATTGGCGCTATCAGTGCAGTTACCCCTAACACTAGGCCAATATTAGCTAAGTTAGAGCCGATGGCATTACCAACGGCAAGGTCACCAGCTCCAGATAAACCCGCATTTATCGATACTAAAATCTCGGGTGCAGATGTGCCGAAGGCAACAATAGTTAGACCGATGAGTAGGGTGGGCATGCCGAAGTTTGCAGCGATAGCTGCGGCACCATTGACAAAGCGGTCCGCGCTCCAAATTAGGCCAATAAAACCTATTAAAATAGCAAAATATGGAGTGTAAATGCTGAGCATGTTTTGGTTGATTCCTGAAAATGAAATTACATTACATCAAATGGGTAGTTATTGCATCATTTCAACTCGGAAAGCTATATAATTTGGTGTATTATTTGGCAATATTGTCTCAACAAAGGAGAGAGGCGTGTTTAAGTTGTTTGCAAAATTAGCAGTTGTTTTAAGTCTTTTTTGT
>JALRIU010000036.1 GCA_023255355.1 Pseudomonadales bacterium
AAATCATTTCGTTTGGCTAGCGCACTTAATACAGCTGCACCTAGGCGCTGTGGATGAATACTGGTAAGAGAGCCTTTTCCTACTTTTCCAAGTCCGCGTGGCGTACGGCAGGCATCAATGATATAAGCGGTGGGCATAATGAATCCTTAAATTCGGAGTTAAGATGATTTTTGGCTGGAGTTATTTTTAACTTGTGCACTGGGTCGGTTAAGGTTGATATTGGCCGTAAAACAATAATGTTTGAGGTATTAGCAATCATTTTCGATCATTATATTGCAAAAACGATTGATTGTAGAAAATGCCAACTTTACTTAATTAGAAAATATTGGATACTGTGTCTTTAATTTCGGTACCAAGATCACCCTGTGACTGGTCGATAAAATAATAATTTTTAAAGGATATTTATGAGCGGTACAACTTCTCAAAATGTAGACAAACCCTGGCGTGATACGATTTTAGCCGGCCTTGCTAATTATATTGATTCAGGTTCCATCGTCGCTGGTTCGGCGGCGTTAGCATTGTGGGCTGATACTTACAATATGAGTGCCTTAATGACGGGTTTAATTGCCGCCTTCAGCGCGAATGCAATTTCCGCCGGTGTGGGCTCGTTAATTGGTGGTATTTTGTGTGACAAATTTGGCCGCAAGAAAATCTATCAATACGATATGCTGTTCTATGCCTTTGGCATGTTGTGGATGATTTTTGCAACTGGTCCCTGGATGGTGTTTGCTGGTTTTGTGATGGTGGGCTTGGCGGTTGGTGCAGATATCCCTGCATCTTGGTCATTAATTGCTGAGATTGCACCAAAACGTGAGCGCGGTAAGTTTAGTGGCGTTGCTCAAATGCTATGGTATTTAGGGCCGGTTCTTGTTTTAAGTGCCGCTTACTTTCTTGAGCCACTTGGTTTACTGGGTGTAAAAATTATCTTTGCCCACCTCTTTATCATCGCCATTGGCTTAACCTTTATGCGCTCTAAGATGCATGAGTCAAGCTATTGGGAAGAAGCGCATGCAAAAGAAGAACAAAGTGCAGAACTTAAAGCTCAAGCGCACTGGACCAATTTGTTGCAGCCTAAATACCTCAAATCCATTTTGTTTTTGGCAGGTATGTATGGATTTTGGAATTTGTGGGCTGGTGTGAACGGATTTTTTTTCCCCTATATCATGAAAACCGTTGGTGGCCAGACCCAGGCTGCGAGTTTGCTCTTTAATGTCTTAAATTTTGGTTTGGGTATGGTGTCAATTTATTTCATTTTTATGAAGTTCTCAGACCGAGTCAGTCAGCGCAAGATGTTTCTGGTGTCTGCGATGATGCACGTCGTGGGCATGTCATTATTGGCGCTTTTTCCACTGACAACCTTTGTCGCGTTAACTCATGTGTTGATAATGGCGGTGGCACAAGGCTTCGGTGCGCAGTCGTTTTTCCAGCTATGGAGTGCTGAGCTCTTTCCCACGTTGTTGCGTAGTACTGCACAAGGCTTAACCTTTGCCATTGTTCGAATATGCTTAGGCGTCTTTAGTTTCTTTGTACCTTGGTTAACTGCAACAGGCTTTACGACGCTTGCATGGATCTTAGTTGGCTTCTTAGCCATAAGTGCGCTGATTGGGTTTTGGGCAGCACCAAATAATGCCGGAAAATCGCTTGAAGAGCTTGAAGCTGAACGCGGTTAAATCTTGCAAAGCATAGGGACCTCAATATGAGGTCTCTGCAAAATCATATTTTTTAAATTTGCTATTTCTTTTTAGTAGGGTATTGTCCAATTACCCGTTATTATTGCGATTTTCCAGAACGTCTAGGAACGTCAATGGCTTATCTTTTGGGAATCGATACCGGTGGTACTTATACTGATGCCGTAATATTGCAGGATGAAGAGCGTGTTATCGCTGCAGCGAAATCTTTGACGACCCGCCATGATCTTGCTGAGGGTATAAGCCATGCTGCTACCGCTGTGTTGCAAGAATCTTCTATCAAACCCGATGATATAGCTCTTGCGTCGTTGTCGACCACTTTGGCGACCAATGCCTTGGTCGAAGGTCAGGGTGGAAAGGTTGGTTTGGTCCTTGTAGGGTTTCAGGATGGCGATCTGCAAAAGCACGGCTTGGCAGAAGCAATGGCGGGTGATCCGATCTTAAATATTGCTGGTGGCCACAATCACGCCGGTGATGAGGTTGCTTTTTTAGATCTAGACGCAGTGTCTTCGTGGGCTTTGCAGCATAGCGATGTTTCTGCTTTTGCGGTCGCTGCGCATTTTGCAACGCGCAACCCAGCTCACGAGTTAAAACTGATTGAATTGTTACGACAAATAACTGGAAAACCCATCAGTGCTTCACATCAACTGTCGGCTAAATTAAATGGCCCCAAACGAGCATTAACAGCTATTTTGAATGCGAGACTAGTAGGGCTAATAGATCGCTTGATAGATCGTGCTCATCAAGGCTTACTTGAGTTGGGTGTAAAAGCTCCATTGATGGTCGTTCGTGGTGATGGTGCCTTAATATCTGCAGAACAGGCGCGTGAAAAACCTATTGAAACAATATTAAGTGGACCTGCGGCGTCGATCGTAGGTGCCCGCTGGTTAACAAATGCTGATAATGCGTTAGTTTCAGATATCGGTGGAACCACTACTGATGTTGCGGTTCTTTCAAATGGTAAGCCAGCTATCGATCTCAATGGTGCTCAAGTTGGTAAATACCGCACCATGGTCGAGGCAGTTGCTATGCGCACGACCGGGCTAGGTGGTGATAGTGAGGTTCATTTTATTACTGAGGGTTTGTCAGGCGGTGTTTTTTTGGGGCCCAGAAGGGTGCTGCCTATATCGCTAGCAGCTCACATTGCACCTGACGTCGTCCATAATGCTTTAGATCAACAATTAAGATCAACAATTCCAGCGGATTTCGATGGCAGATTCATTCGTCGCACTGCATTTTTTGATGAAGTTGAATTTGTTGCGCGAGATAAAGAGGTTTTGAGTCGAATCACCACTGATCTCCAACCACTGGCGAAAGTAATTAAGAATAGGCTTGATTATCAGGTTATCTCTCGATTTATCGCACGTGGTATCGTGCAAATTGCTGCCCTTACGCCAACCGATGCAAGTCATGTGTTAGGCAGTACTAATGTCTGGGATCGAGCGGCGGCTGAAAAAGCATTATTGTTATTTGGACGACGAAGGATTGGCGCTGGTACTAGGCTTTCAACGGATCCCGTTCATATGGCTAATCTCGTTATAAAGCAATTGACACACCAAACATCTTTGGCCTTATTAGAGGCAGCTTTCGCAGAGGAAGACGATGATTTCGATCGTTTATCCAATGAGGTTTTAGCGCGTCATGTAATTACCCAGCGTGGTCTTTCGCAGCATCGTGGTTTACTTAAAATTAACGTTGGAATAAACGTGCCAGTGATAGGCTTGGGTGCTTCTGCTGCCACCTATTACCCTGCTGTTGGGGAGGTATTACAATGTGAAATGATCCTTCCGGAACACGCAGGAGTAGCAAACGCCATTGGTGCAGTAGTTGGTAAAATCACTACCAGAGCGAGCGCCAGCATTACCAGTCCTGTCGAAGGCTATTATAGAGTTCACTATGGTCAAATTCCTCATGATTTTTCTGACCAACAAATTGCTATTGATTACCTTGTTGATCAATTAAGTCAAAGCGCTTTAGCAGAAGCTAAACAGGCGGGTGCTGAGGATATCCATCTGGACATCAAAAAAGATATTCGTAAGTCCACCATCGAAGGTCGAGAGTTTTTTGTTGAGGGTATCATTACTGCTGAGGCCTCAGGACGACCTAGGATAGCCTAGGTCTCAAAATGACATTAGCGAACAGAGTTTTTGGCGAAAAAAGCTAAAGTTTATAAAGAACTGCCGCCATCAATGCGCATTTCGGTTCCGGTGGTGAACTTCGACTGGTCTGAAGCTAGATAAACAGCCATTTCTGCAATCTCTTCAGGTTCGCCTAAGCGTCCAACAGGATGATCAGACACCCATTCATCGAATAAAGCCTTAGAATTTTCCATTTGATCTAATACTTTTTGCAAAATTGGCGTTTTAATTATGCCGGGTAATATTGCGTTACAACGGATACCATATTTCTCTCTAGCACAATGCAAAGCGACAGAGCGGGTCATATGAGTTACTGCTGCTTTAGCGCCATTATAGGCGACTAGGTCTGGCTGAGCACGGACGGCACACATTGAAGCGATATTGATAATGGATCCGCCGTGTTGCTTCATGCTCGGGATGACATGCTTACATCCAAGGAAAACGCCGACCACATCAATCTCAAACTCGTGTTTAAATTGTTCGAGTGTCACCGCCTCAATGTTGCCGAAGGTAGTGATCCCAGCATTGTTGACCAATATATCAACACGATCAAATTTAGCCATTATATGTTGCCAATCTTGTTCTTGTGAGACATCTAATCGAATAAACTGACATGTATTACCTAGTTCTGAAGCAAGATTTTGGCCGGCTTTTTCATCGATATCTGCTACAACCACATTGGCGCCTTCGTCAACAAAACGTCGGACCATCGCCTCACCTAAACCCGATGCTCCTCCGGTGACTATTGCCAATTTTCTATCTAACCGCATGTTTATAATCCTTTTTACTATATATTGATTCTATTACTAAGTTATAAATGCGTTGCAGGTTGACGAGCAAAAATACGTTCGATCATCGGAATAAAATATTCTAGTGGCAAGCTATCATAATTTGGGTCGAATGAAACCTGATCCCAATCGGCACAAAAATCAACGCATGCTTGATAGAATGGATGGTCTTTTAGTTGGTCGCGACTATTCGGGTCTTGGTCATAATGCTGCATCCAATAATAGCCTTGAAAAAGGCCGTGGTGTAACACAATCCAATAGTTTTTTTCACTAACATAGGGGCGTAACAGGGCCGCTGCTGCCTGAGAATGGTTGGCGGGGGCAATAACATCACCGATATCGTGCAGAAGGGCGCAAACAATAGTTTCCTCATCTGCTTGATCGCGGACAGCGCGGGTCGCTGTTTGTAGGCAATGGTCAAGCCTGCTTATTTTGTATGGTGATGCTCCGTCCATCGATCTCAGCCAGTCAATGACGCGAGCAGCGTGCTCGCTAATGTTGGACGCATCGTGTTGAAAAACCAATTCCCAGTCTTCAGGTGTGGCGTGATCCATGGCAGTGAAAGAAACTTTAGACACTAATTTGACTCCTTATTGCGTTTCAGGGTCACCAGCATATTGGCAATGTTGTCGTAATCAAAGTACGCGTCTTGTAAATGCCGTTTTCCTGTTGGATTGAATGCTTCTCTAGCGTGCAGTACACGGTTAGAGGCCACCAGTAATACCTGACCGCCTTCGAGCCTAAAGGTGCAGTAGTTTTTACGGTCAGTAATACGACAACATAGGTCGTGATAAGCAAGATAAAATTTAGCGACACCAGCAATAGTGGGGTCGATCATTTGCATTAACTGATTTGAGAAGCGCACATTGGTTACTTTACCCTTTGTATCGCATGTTATGACAGGTTGCACACAATAGGTTTCGTTAGATTCATCGAATTCTCTGAACGGTACGGCAAATTGACACAGAGTATTAAAGAATTCTGGTCTGTCGACTCGAATCTCTTCAGCAATTTGCCAAGCGTCGACAATAATCGATGCACCACCCTCGGCTTCATTGACCAACATGTGTAACGCCTGGGCGCTTGGTTGGTGTGTGTAACTGGCAAAATCATTGTGTGGTGGTAATGCCATAGGGGTGTGCGCTACATTGTAAACGTGTGTGTCCACGCATACATTGTGAATTCGATCGAACAAAACCTCACGAACTGGCCCAAGTCGAGTGGCTAACAATTCTAACGATAATGGCTCATTGGGAGCGTTATCGATTATCACCACACCGTCTTTAATAAAATGCTCAATCAAATTAATTGCGGTACTTTGATCAGTTAAAAAAAGTGACCAATCAAAGTAACTTGGCTGAAATTCCTCTCTCCATGTTTGGGATGAGTTATGGCGCTCATGGCTAAGATCTAAAATGTCTTTGATGGCAAAGTTCGAACAGTGTTCGTCAGGCCATACAATTTTCAATTCGCCCCCGAATAATTCAACCGTTTTG
This sequence comes from Pseudomonadales bacterium, assembly GCA_023255355.1. Taxonomy (GTDB): domain Bacteria; phylum Pseudomonadota; class Gammaproteobacteria; order Pseudomonadales; family JAHEIH01; genus JAHEIH01. Next base: position 6,111 of record JALRIU010000036.1, read on the forward strand.
GCGATAATATCTGCGGGAACAGAACTTAAAATAAATGATTTCTCTTGAGTCGCCGAGACGCGACAGTCTGGACATGGACAGTTATCTCTTAACCAAAGATAAGGCAGATCGAGAATTATGGTTTCAAGAGTTTTGATTTGTATGCCGTCTAGGCCCGCATGCACTTGCATCAATGAAGTGCAATCGACCTCGCTGCCTTGATTGTCAAGTGTTTTCAAATTTTGAGACATATCTACCTCAATTTGGTCAAAGTCAATTTTTGAATCTATCACACTTTATTTAAGATAAAGAAACCTTTATTAAGATATGCCTTTATTTTGGTAACGGGAATGATCTGTTTTGTAAAGCATGGAAATAGAGCAAAATGATAAAAGTGGAGAGTGCATGCAGCTCCATTTTAATGTTTTGGATATTGTCGTGGCGGACTAAGTTTTAGGCATAAAAAAACCGCTTTTAAGCGGTCTTTTTTATGAAATGGCGGACTGGACGGGACTCGAACCCGCGACCCCCGGCGTGACAGGCCGGTATTCTAACCAACTGAACTACCAGTCCAATTTCATAAATACAATGTATTGGTGGGTGGTGACGGGATCGAACCGCCGACCCTCTGCTTGTAAGGCAGATGCTCTCCCAGCTGAGCTAACCACCCATATCATTGGGTGGCGCGAATTTTACATTATTAAGACGATCTGTCAAACGAAAACAACGCGTAAAGAACTAAAATATGCTGTTATTTGGCGTCGCCAAAATAACGACAGCCGCTAGTACAAGTTTCTTTTATTTCTATCATATGGAGTTCAGGTAAGCTGGGCTTTAATTCATCCCAAATCCATTTCGCCAGGTTTTCACTAGTAGGATTTTCTAATCCTGGAATATCATTTAAGTAAAAGTGATCGAGACGGTCATATATAGGTTTGAAGGCTGTTTTTATATCTGAAAAATCCATCACCCAGCCAGTGACTTCCCCGATTTCCCCTCTGACAAGAATCCTGACATTAAAAGAATGGCCATGCAGGCGACGGCATTTATGCCCTTCAGGCACATTGGGTAAATGGTGGGCAGCTTCAAAGCTGAAATCTTTATAGAGATCCATTGGCTATCTCCTCATCGCGATGCGTGCTGTAGGCAAAAAAAAACCGCCAGTTGGCGGTTTCTTGAGTATGAAGTGGCGGACTGGACGGGACTCGAACCC
>JALRIU010000040.1 GCA_023255355.1 Pseudomonadales bacterium
TGATCCCCAGCGACATCATCTTCGCAGCGCGGCAAATCCCGCTCAGGCAAAAAATCACAAGCTGCCGGATTTTGAATCAAGCCATCTTTGATACCATCGTTAGCATCGCAGTTAGCTTTAACATAGGAATCCACTTCAGCAATCAAGGTAGGCGAAAGGTACGCTTCATGAGAGCGAAGTGTAGCCAAAGTCACAGCAACCATCTGAAAGGAAGCCCCTACACCGTTATAGGGCGAACCGGCAATAATTCCATCGAACGCTTCGGGATAATTGCTCGCAGCAACCAGTGCATCGCGACCACCACCCGAACAGCCAATAAAATAGGAAAAGGCTATATCTTGCTCTGTTGCTGATGCGCGTGAATAGAATGCTTGGGTAAATTCTTTACCAATAGTGGCCAAAAGACGCGTTGCCCTTTGCAGCAAGTCATCTATGGCCTCTTGGTCAACATTGCCATCTCCTTTTATCGCCCAGGCCCCTGCGCTAATGCCTTCATGGCCTTCATCTGTCGCAAACACAGCATAGCCTCGCTTGATTGGGTCATGAGGATACCCCTGATTTGTGACAGTTGCGAAGGACATTGCTACGTCGCTCACTGCGAACTGCCCGCAATGACCTGAGCATCCCATCTGCAAATATTTACCATTCCAATGTGCTGGCAAGGTCGCCAGGAAATTTGCTGTCTTTCCGCTATCTGGATTGGTCACAAAGCTTCCGGTCACCTGGCAAAACTCGGGCAAATCTGGGCTGGCTGGAAAATATTTTGCTCCTTCGACGTATCTAGGACCATTGGTAATACTCTTGATCTCAATACCGCCCACTATGCCATCCACAACAGACTGAATTACAGACGCTGAACACACAACCGAAAGATTTGACAATGATTTCATAGGGGTCCGAAGTGAAACCTTTTCAAGATCGCTCTGTTTTGCATCACACCCAGTAACAACACCAAAAATTACCATTGTCAGAATTACACCAACACACTTAAGGACACGCCAGCTGCGCACTGTTCTCCAGACCTTCGGCAATTTGGCTTGGAACGACTTCGTGTACTGTAAGTCCATCAAACTGGTGAGTGATAATATCTTCTGGTGCATCTTCGTACCCTCTTTCATCAGCTCAGTCAGCCAATAATTACTCTCGTTAATGTAGGCTCGCCACGCATCCTTGTTCTCTATGGAAGGCAGTTCAAATTCACCCGCAGACATTCGCTGCATGAAGACAGCCTGCGTATCAACGCTGACGGTCCTCGGTGGAGGAAATACGTGCTCTTTGACAATGAAGTCCAATTGCTTTTTAAAGGTATCACTCATAATTTTAGATCCTTAAAAATATGCTATCGGCCAGCTATGTTGCGATCGTTGATCACAACTAAAAAATCTATTCCTCAACACTTACTACGGTAATTGATTTCGAAGGCAAATCAAGAATCAGCCGACCCTGGACCGCGCCCACCTCAACCGAGTTTGGCACTACCACGTTGGGGCTTTCAAAACTGTTCACAGCATCGACTCGATCAGCTGTCAACACATGACCTCTGGCAGTCTTGGCAGCAACGCCAAACGAACGCGTTTCAACCCGTAGCGAGCGATTGGGATCCAGATTAGTGAGTGCCATCCATAATTTTCCATCTGCATCCCTGGCCGCTATTGCGTCCAGAGAAGGCATCGTAGTATCCCCCTCACGATACTCTCTGGCAATCAAGTCCACAGGTACTAACCTTGCATCCTGAAAAGGCAGGTACATTTTGAAAACCTGATAGGTAGGGGTGATCACCATACGTTCATTGTCTGTGATAATCATGGCTTGTAGCACATTCACCATCTGGGCAATGTTGGCCATCCTCACTCGATCTGAGTGGCGAGCGAAAATATTAAGGTGGATGGATGCAGCAATGGCATCCCGGAGGGAGTTTTGCTGTTTGAGATGAAGGGGCGAAGTGCCCGGCATAGCTGACAACCATACTCCCCACTCATCGACAACCAGGCCAACTTTCTTGTCAGGGTCATACCGATCCATCACCTCTGCGTTATCCGCGATAAACTTGTCCATCTGGTAGGCATTTTTGATCAAGATAGCGTATTGATGCTCTCCAAAACCAGTCGCTGGGTCGCGCATCGCACCCAACTCACCTGAAGTATAGTGATGGAGAGAAAGACCCTCAATGCTCCAGCTGTAGGCACCGCCTCCCTTCCAGGCTCTCATCACCGCCTCGGTGTATTCTGGGTTGTGATCGCCAGGGCCAACGGCTATACGCTGCATAGGGTCTGGCCCAGGGATGAAGCGCGACGCGCCACTCTGCTCAGGGTCAAGATTGCGAGCAACCATCGCGAAGGTTTTCATCCGCTCCACATAGGCTTCAGCACTCAATGCCCCTCCACATCCCCAACTCTCGTTACCTATCCCCAGAAACTTGACTTTAAAAGGCTTTTCGCGTCCATTGGCTTTACGCTCATTAACCAGCGCCGTTGGCTGATCGGCAGTCATGTACTCCAACCACTCCCCTGCCTCTCTAGCACTGCCAGTACCCACATTAACAGATATATAAGCCTCACTACCGATTTGCTCTACAAAATCCATGAATTCGTGGGTACCAAACGTGTTCGGTTCAAACACATCACCCCAGTTTTTGTTGTAGCTTGCCCTGCGCTGATCGATGGGGCCAATACCATTACGCCAGTAGTATTCGTCGGCAAAACAACCGCCAGGCCAACGTACATTGGGCACTTTCAATTCCCTAAGTGCTGCTACCACATCACTTCGAATACCCCGGACGTTGGGAATGGATGAGTTTTCACCTACCCAAACACCGCCATAGATACCCGACCCCAATTGCTCTGCGAACTGGCCGAATATATGACGACTGATCATTGGGCCACTCTGATCGGCATGGACAGTCAGTATCGCCTCATCTGCGGCTTGGGCTGGCATCGTTGACAAGCAACCGAAAGCAATCCAAACAAAAAAGTTATGGCGAATAAAATTACAACTCATATCTGTACCTTGTTGAACAACCTTAAATTTCAGGATTGCTGCTATCGATAAGCTTGCGTAGTTCCGACTTCAACTCAAGCACATGAAATCCACTCTTGGCACAGGTAAACCAAATATGGCCAGTTTCCTTTACGTAACGCGCTTGACCGGTACAAGCATCGCCAGGTTTAAAATAGGCAATCTCCTTAGGATTTGTTGGATTACGCAGGTCTGCAATTCGCATACCCGCCCACATAAAATTGAACAGACCAAGGCGAGTGTCAATTGCACTATCAACATCATTGTAATGCAGGGTCGCAGTGCCAGGATCACCAACTATACCACCACTGGCTTTCTCGGTTTCACTCTGGGGCGGGCAATTTTCCATCTTGTTCATCGCTAGCTTAAATTCACCAGCCAACTTGGGGTTGGACTCTGTTGAAATATCGGTAATACGTGGCCAAGCACCCGGGCAAGCACCCAACTCGCCGCCGCTCACTAAATATGGCTTACCATTAATTGTGGCCGGCACCGGTGAGTGCCAACCACCGTGTTGCGCAGTCCCCAGTATAGTTAACTTGGCATCGGTCTTACCTGAAGCAAGATCGCTATTATCGAGAATATAAATTCCACCACCGTCTGGTCCCAAATATTTGGCACTAGGAGGAAATGGCTTGATACCGTGGTTAAGATCATTTCCCTGAGAGCCTAACACACCTGCATATATACGTGTTTCATCAGCACTAAAAGTTATATCGTGCACAGCGAAACCATAGGGAGCTCCATCGCCCCCAACAACTTCAAACTTACCAAGATAAAGAGGATTCGCCATATCGTTTATATCCAGTACATGAATGGCACCTGTCGCGTTAAAAGGATCTATTTGCGTGGCGTAAATTCTCCGCCCATTAGGCGATACAGCTGTTGCATGCACTTGCTCGGGCCATCGGAATTCCGCGGTAAGTTTAGGATTCGCACAATCAGACAGGTCGTAAATACTTAGCCAACGAGCATCTCGTTCAGGCTCGGCACCCCCTTGGTATGTTCCTGCGGCCAACACTTTGCGATCGGCAGCATTAGCTGTATCCATTGACTCCGCGGAATATAGCGATCCCTTGTCACGCAAAACTTTAACATCTTTAGGGTGAAGGGGATCGCTGACATCAATAACCGCGACACCAAAAGTTTCAGGACGGGCAGTAATTCCCCAGCCCAAGAAATTGGGCGAGGTGCTAGAAATATAGGCACAGTGACCAGACCAGGCCATTTGGAGGTTAGAATCCCGTTCCAACACAGGGCTATGGCCGACGACATTCACACCCATTGAATAGGGTATCGGCAATACGTTTCCGGGCCTATCTTGAGAAATACTTTGACCCTGTTTAGCTGGCTCCAAATTGTCTGCTAAAGCTTCAGCGTTGAGTTGATGGGAAAATACAGTAAATGAACATATTGAAAATACCAACCGAATAAAAGATTGTTGCACAGCATGTTTATAAAACTCTTTTTTTTTCATAGATTTTCCTCGAAAAAATTTTTATTTTGACAACAATTCAGGAAAAAAATAAATCAGGTTATTATCAAATAAAGTTAGCTACTAAGATTTGTGTTGTTTGTTTATCGGTATGACCTAAGTGTTTATTAAGCATGGCTCGCTTTAAGAATAAGTGGCAATCGTGCTCTGACGCCATACCAACCCCACCATGCAACTGCAAAGCGTCTTCAGCCGCCCAGGAAAAAACCTCACTATTAAATTGTTTTACGGTTGCTCCGGCCAGAGCCAAATCCTCAGCATTGACAAGCTTATCCATTAGCAAAGATTCTGCAGCGACTATCTGAGACTTGATATCCGCACAGCGATGTTTTAACGCCTGAAACATCGCCAGCGGGCGAGAAAATTGCTCTCGCACCATCAAGTGTTCTAAGGTCATGGCTAACACGCCCTCCGCAGCCCCCAAACAATCTGCTGCTATCAAAAAGTCTCGCTGGCTTAAAACACTTGCAACACTTGCTGAATCCCTAGACAAGATCGCACTTTCAGGCAGAGCAACATTACTAAAGGCCACATCGAACAATCTTCTAGTGGAATCCCAAGTTGGTCTATGAGCAATTTCAATACCGACCGTGGCGGCATCGACAAGCGCAAGCATATCTTCAGTTTTATCCCAAACCAAAAAAGCACTCGCATTATCTGCCGAAGGCACGGCAGTTAAAGTGCCGTTAATTTTATTGTCGCTGATCTGTAACTCGCTGCTTGCCAAACTACAACTGGCTAAGCCGCCATACATTAAATTCTCAAGCAAAGCGTCACGACTAACTAAATTTGAATATGCAATAGCATCAATCGTTAGTAAGGCTGGAATAATAGGCGCTGCAGAAACGCGTCGTGCCATCTCGCGCACCACTAGGCACATACCCGCTAGACCCTGTTCTAGCCCGCCCTTTTCCTCATCCACACCAACTAACAACCAGCCTAATTCAGCCAGTTGAGGCCATATTTCTTGTTCGCTTGTACCATTAGATTTGTCATCCATCACCTGACGGATAGAGGCTTGTAACTCATTTAACATTTCACTCATAAAGCCTCCTATTTGGTTGTCCATTGTTTGGGTTCTCGAGGCATACCTAGCATGCGCTCTGCAATAATATTGCGTTGTATTTCATCACTACCACCTGCAATCGACCAATTATATGAGTTCATAAAATCAAGCATCCACAAGCCAGTTTCTTGCGTGGCACCGCGCACACAATCGGTAAAATATTGCCCATCAAGGCCAGCACAGTCTCTTCCTAACGACACAAAATCTCGAAGCGTACGTGCATAAAAGAGTTTAACAATTGACGCATCACCAACGCCTTCTGTATGAGTGATTCTTTTCAAAAGATATTGATCAGCCACCGCGCAGCAGGCATCAACTTTAGCAATCACCTTAGCTAAATCCTTTTGTAAAGCTTGATTACTCGATAACCCCTGCTGCTTTAGAGTCTCAACCAAGAGCGGCATTTTGTGTCGCATACGCTGCGACAGTTCGACAAGGGTCAAACCACGTTCAGAAGCCAATGTCGTTTGAGCTATAGCCCAACCCTGCCCCTCTTCTCCGACTCGATCAGCGATATCGACCTCGACGTCATCAAAGAAAATTTCCGCAAATTCGTCATCACCCGTGATTTGATGAATGGGCCGCACCGAGACACCTTTGGCTTTCATATCCAACAACAAATAAGTCAAGCCAGCCTGGGGAACGCCTGTGTTATCCGAGCGCGCTAACAAAAGGCAACGATCCGCATATTGACCCATGGTGGACCAAATTTTTTGACCGTTAATAATGTACTTATCGCCACGACGCTCTGCTTTAGTTTTAAGCGATGCTAAATCAGACCCAGCATTGGGTTCAGAAAAACCTTGGCACCAAATTTCACCATTGAGTATTCCCGGTAGATATTTTTCTTGCTGCTCTTTAGTCCCGCATTCAATCAATGTGCATGCTGCGTGATAAAGCGAAACAAAATACATAATCAAACGAGGCGCATCAGCTCGAGCAATTTCCTCGTATATCACCTGTTGTTCGGCCAAGCTGCGTCCGCCACCATGATATCCAGCAGGCCAATGCGGCGTTGCGTAACCCTCAGCGACGAGATTTTTAAACCACGCTTGTTGGGCTGCAACAAAAACCTGTTGATCAACGCCGGTCATTGTTTCTCGCCAAGCCTTAGGCGTATTGCTTGCCAACCATTTTCTTACCTGTTGGCGCAATTCACTTTGTTTATTATCCGTAGTCATTAACGAGTATCCTTGGTAACTAAGGGCGTCATGGGTTCATAGATTTCTGTAACCATGGTAGAGGTATCTAGTCCAGGCAGCATATAAAACCGACCTGCCATAGCGGCATCGATGAGTGCTTTTTTAGCAGCGTCAGACGATTCGGCCTCAATTTCATAATGCGTTAAAAAGGTATGAGTTCCTTCACCACTGACATGGCTCGACATTTTAAAACGTTGCGCAGAAATAAATTCCGGTAGTTGCAAAACCTCAGGAATATGTCGTTCCTCATACCATTGATCATATTCTTCTTGTGATACTTCAGGGTTTGGTGCGTGACTGCGTACAACCATTATAAATCTAGCCATAGTTTTCTCTTAACTGGCGAAAATTCGCGATGTCTACTTTGCAATATTTTTGTCTTTTAGACCATGTTTAACATGATATTTAGGCTACTATGTCCTTGTTAATGTCGTCAACAATGTTGTTTAATAAGAGTCACTTTAAAGAAATAATCAAGGTATTTGTGATGCATAAAAACTTATTTGATTTGACTGGTAAAGTCACCTTAGTAACGGGTGGTAACGGTGGTTTAGGCATGGGGTTTGCCCGCGGGGTTGCCTATCAAGGCAGCGATGTCGTTATTTGGGGCCGTAACGCTGAAAAAAATCTACGTTCCAAAGAAGAATTAGAAAGCTATGGCGTTAGAGTTTTTACCGATCAAGTCGATGTTTCATCTCAACAACAAGTTATCGATGGTTACCAACGCATAATTGAGCACTTTGGCCGAATCGATAATGTTTTTGCAAACTCTGGCATCTCGGCACCCACGCATTCAGTGTTGGACATGACTGCAGATCATTATCATGACTTATTAAATATCAACATGCACGGTGCTGTATACACCTTACAAGAAGGTGCACGTTTGATGGTTAAACGTGCTGAAGCAGGCGAGCCGGGAGGTTCATTAGTATTCTGTGGTAGCTTGTCGATGTTTAAAGGCATACCAGGCAAGGGTCAATATGCAGCAGCTAAAGCAGGTCTTGGTGCATTTGTACGCTGTATGGCTGTTGAATTGGGAAAATATGGCATCCGTGCTAACTCTATTGCACCTGGGTATATCAAAACCGAAATGACAGGTGGCGCGGTCCATGGCCAAATCCAACCCGTTGAAGAATGGAGCGACTTGGATAAGTATTTCGCTAGCACAACGCCCATGACTCGCCCCGGCTTCCCGTCAGATTTTGAAGGCTTGGCAGCCTATCTCGCTAGCGATGCGGCTAAATGGCATACCGGCGACACCATCGTTATTGATGGCGGCGCAGTGATCAAATAGGTTCTATTATGCGTAGAGTGCTCAATATTCATGAAGTGGGTGATGTACGGTTAGATCGTGTTGCCCTACCACAACCCGGCCAAGACGATGTAGTAATCGATGTTAAAGCCTGCGGTGTTTGTGGCAGTGATTTAACGTATATCAAAGCAGGTGGCATTCATCGCCAACCTGGTGGGGTTACCCCCATTGGACACGAAGCGGCCGGCGTGGTTTCATTTGTTGGCAGCAATGTCAATGATATCCAAATGGGACAGCGCGTCATTATTAATCCGATGATGACCCCAAGCGCTGTAGGAAGTGGCGGCCCTGAAGGCGCCTTTGCCGATACAGTCATGGTGAGCAAAGCGCAACTCGGCGCCAACGTTTTAGCCATCCCCGATGATATATCCTTCGACATCGCTGCATTAGCAGAACCTCTCGCGGTTGCTTTACATGGCGTCAATCGCGCTCAAGTTAAACCTGGCGATAAGGTCGTTGTTTTCGGTTGTGGCCCAATTGGACTTGGTATGGTGATGTGGTTACTCGATCGAGGAATAAAAGATGTCGTTGCTCTAGATCTTTCTGAAGAGCGCCTTGATCGCGCCCGCGCACTGGGTGTGCAGGCAGCCCTCAATCCAGTTGCTGTAGATCTAGAACAGGAACTGAAGAAATTACACGGAACGGGTCGAGTTTTTTCTAGAGAAACGGTTGGCACTGATGCCTACATTGATGCCGCAGGGGCACCTAATATCTTAGGGGACGTCATACGAATGGCAAAATACCAATCAAGGATGGTCGTCACCGCAGCTTACCTAAAACCGGTTGAGATACCACTGGGTGCCATGCTGACCACTGAGATGACGATTACCACCGCAGTGGGTTACCCTACCGAAATGCCTGAAGTCGTTGCAAGCATGCCCCGCCTTAAAGAAACGTTACGCAAAATGATCAGTCATTATTACCCACTCGACGATGTTATCGCCGCATTAGACATGGCCAAACAACCTAATTCAGCGAAAGTTATGGTGACTGTCAATGACTGAACAAACACGCAAAACACCATTATTGGCTCAAATTATTCGTTCCGGTAGTAGCCAAACTGAAGCAACGGTGATCACGGATTCTATTTATTGCGCCAAAGATGTCTCCAATGCTTATGTGGTCAATACGACTGATGGTCATGTCATGATTAATGCCGGATTTGTGCCTTCAGTAGAACGCAATAAAAGCTTGTTTGCACCAGTAGCCAATGGGAAATTACAGGCTATATTTTTGACCCAGGCCCATCCAGATCACTATGGTGGCGTACCTGCTTTTGCAAACGCAGACACACCTATTATTGCCCAGCAAGATTTCTCGAGTACGTTTCAGTATTTCAAAATGCTAGATGAATATCTCAAACGTCGATCTGGAGTAATTTGGACGAATACTATCGAAAAACGTGAAGAACTTGTCATTCCAACCGTTGTGCCAACTGAAACGTTTCGCGATAAACAAGAATTTGTGTTTGGCGGGCGTAGATTTGTCTCT
>JALRIU010000207.1 GCA_023255355.1 Pseudomonadales bacterium
TTCTGGTGTTGTAGCTATTAACATAATCAGCGATAGAGGTTACTTTAACCCCCATAGTGTTCAATAAGTCTAACAAATTGATCTTGAGAGCTTCTTCAGTAGCTGTCATAGTCTCTGTACTTACCCCAGAAGTCGCCTATAAAAAGAAGCCAGGGCAAGCCCTAGGCAACGAAGCAAAGTCTGCCTTAATTAAAATGCTAAACGAAGGTCGTGCCCAGCTATTGCATGGCAAAAGCCAAAAAGATAAATATGGTCGAGGCCTCTATCATGTTTTCGATAAGCAAGGCAGATCGATAGAAGAACAATTGCTGCTTGAAGGGTTGGCATTTCATGTCGCTATTCCACCCAATCTATTTATGGTCGATTGTCTTGCCGATGCCGAGCACGATGCACGAGTTGCTAAACGGGGAGTCTGGGCATCGTCTTTTTGGCAGCCTATTCAGGCGACGGGTAACTTGCGTGGTGGGTTTTCGCTGGTTGTAGGCCGTGTAGAAAAAATCACTAAATCGCGCAGTGCAACCTATGTCGATTTTGTAGGTAACTTAACCCTTCGCATTGATGATGCCGACTATGACTATTTTTCGAAAGCCTGGTGGCAGTCACTCACGGAGCATCAATGGATTGCTAAGGGCTGGGTTATCGATAGAAAAAATATCAAACCACCTTACAAGCGCTGGATGATAAGACTGGGGCATCCCAGTATGTTAATCAAGGTTGATTAAAATAATTCAGCCGGTGCAATTTCTGTACTGTTCGACGATGAGGCTTTGCCGTCTTCTTTGAGAGCGACTGGTGCGTTCTCTTCACGAAAGATTTCAAAAATTGCATCTTTTTGATTGGCGCTCGCGGCTTCACCTGTTGTTGGGTCAATTCTAATGGTAACTAGGCCATCAGGTTGCTTACGGCGTGTTTCAGCAACGTCTTCCAAGGCAAGCTCCATAAAATCAATCCACATGGGTAAGGCGGCGTTACTACCGAATTCTCGTGAGCCAAGATTGGTATTGTTGTCAAAACCCATCCAGGTTGTCGTAACGATGGATTCGTTAAATCCAGAAAACCAAACATCTGTAGGGCCGTTGGTGGTACCCGTTTTACCTGCAAGATCATTTCGTTCTAGGGCTCGAGCGCGACGCCCTGTGCCTTTTTTGACCGTGTCTCGCAGGATGTCGTTCATTATATAGTTGACGCGCTCATCCATAATACGCGGCGCATATTTAATGTGTGATTCTTGTCTGTTAACAGCAAGCCCAAGTTCTTGCGCTATGGCGCGGGCGGTGCGTTCTTCATCGTTAAGCTTGGTCTGACTTTTTTGTTCGCAATCTTGGCATGCGATCATAGGGGTGTGTTCATACAAAACGCCACCATCAAAGCTTTCAATTTTTTGAATGATGTAGGGTTCAATTTTAAAGCCGCCATTGGCAAAGGTGGCATAAGACTGGACGACTTGTAATGGCGATACAGCAATGGTTCCTAAGGCTAGCGATAAATCTGGCGGCAGTTTGCGTTCCTCAAAACCAAATCGGGTCAGATAATCGATGGCATTGTTAATACCGAGTTGTTGTAATAAACGAATAGAGACCAAGTTGCGTGAACTATAAAGCGCCTCCCGTAAACGCGTTGGTCCAGCAAATTTGCCGCTATCGTTCTCTGGTCGCCAAGTGCTTTCCAGTGCTTTGTCATTAAAAACAACGGGGGCATCATTAAAAATACTTGCCGCAGTGAAGCCGTTTTCAATAGCCGCTGCATAAATAAACGGTTTGATATTTGAACCAGGTTGACGGGCGGCTTGAGTAACTCGGTTAAATTTACTTTGCGCAAAATCAAAGCCACCCGTGACTGCAATAATTCCGCCGTTCATTGGGTTTAGGCTAACTAATGAGCCTTGTGCGGCAGGAATTTGTGCAAGATGCCAGCGGCCATCTTCCGCTTGTTTTACACGAATTGCATAACCAACTTGTAATACTTCTGACACGCTATTGGGCTTAGAGCCGCGCGAATCTTCTGAGATATAGGGGCGTGCTTCACTGATGCCGTTCTCCCAAGCCAGTCGTGCAGTCTTTTCGTTATCGAGCAGTAGATCGGCACCATATTCATCGATCGCAGTGACTACAGCAGGTTTGATGTTATCCATTGTGCGTGCACGGCGTAGGTAGTTGATCCAACCTTGGCGAATACTGGGTGTTTGATCAATGGCGGATGATTCCTCAATCAGCTCAAGATCTTCTTCGTAAACTTCAACGTCTGCCTCAACATTGGATTCTGGCGCATCTAGAATAGCTTCAGGACCTCGGTATCCGTGGCGTTGATCGTAGGCAATCAGGTTGTCTTTGACCGCTTTATCGGCACGGGCTTGGAGCTTGCCATTGATCGTTGTGTGGGCGACGAAGCCATCGGTGTAAATTTGCTCACCAAACATTTCGAGCATGGTTAGGCGAGCCATTTCAGCGGCATAGGGCGCATTTAAATCGAGCGGAGTACTATGCTTGGTTGAGTCGTCAACAAAGTTTAAAGCATCGCGATGCTCTTGTTTATTGATATAGTCAAGGTCGTACATTCGGTTAATGATCCAGTCTCTGCGTATCATTGCGCGTGGACGATTGACGATAGGATTATAAGCAGAAGGGGCTTTTGGAAGTCCGGCTAGCATTGCCCATTGAGCAATATTGAGATCTTTAAGCGGTTTGCCATAGTAAACATTGGCGGCAGCCTCAAACCCGTAGGCCCGGTGTCCAAGAAATACTTCATTAACGTACATTTCTAAGATTTCTTGTTTGCTTAATGCCATTTCCATCTCTAGCGAGAGAATGATTTCATTAAACTTTCTTATAAAAACCCGTTCACGCGATAAAAATACCGCTCTGGCAACCTGCATAGTGATGGTTGACCCGCCAGAGCCTTTTTCGCCAGTAGTAATTAAGTCTACTACCGCGCGGATAATGCCATTGAGATTGACGCCGCCGTGTTCAAAAAAACGATCGTCCTCAGCGGCTAATAAAGCTTTGATAAATCCCTGCGGGATATCTTCAAAATGCAGAGGATTACGTTTTTTTTCGCCAAACTCACCGATCAATAAATTGTCTTGGCTATAAATACGAAGTGGCGTCTGGAGTTTAAAGTCGCGGAATGTTCTAACGTCAGGCAGGTTAGGGCCTAGCGTTAAATACGTCGCACTGCCTATCATCGCACCGCTGAAGGTGAGAAAAAGAAAAAGCCAAATTATTTTTTTAGCTAATGGGCGATATTCAGACATATAGACTATATTGATTATTAAACAGTTAATGGGTCAAAACAGAAACATTATAGCGTTAATTAGGTTTGCACTAAATCACTATCCTAACTATATGTTAAGTCTGTTTAATTGATAGCGTTTAATCTTGTGTCTTTCACGGATGGGAATATTTAGGTGTTAGGATTTCTCAAAAAGAAAAAACCGCCAGTATTGGGTGTAGATATCAGCTCAACGACGATAAAACTTTTGGAGCTTAGCCGTTCTGTCAAAGGTTTGAAAGTCGAGAGTTATGCTGTATTTCCATTGCCCGCCAATGCCGTGGTTGAAAGAAATATTGTTGATGCCGATGCCGTGGCAAATACTATTCGTGCTGCCTTGTTACGCGCCAAGTCCAAGTTGCTCACCGCTGCCTCTGCGGTAACAGGATCTGCTGTTATCACCAAGATAATTCAGATGGATGCCGACATGGATGACGATGCCATGGAAGCCCAAATAAACCTTGAGGCAGACCAATACATCCCCTACCCCCTTGATGAAGTTGCGATTGATTTTAGTGTTGTTGGACCCTCGCAAATCCACAATGACCAAAATGATGTTTTGCTTGTTGCCTGTCGCAGAGAGAACGTTGATTTACGTGTAGATGCGCTCGAACAAGCGGGACTGACGGCTAAAATTATCGATATCGAAGCCCACGCCATTGAAAGAACAGTGTCACTACTCGAGGATCGACTTGATCAAAGTAAGCCGGTCAATTCGATTGCTGTTTTTGATATTGGCGCAACTATGACCACTTTGAGCGTGATCGTTAAGGGTCAAACCGTATATACCCGTGAGCAATTATTTGGTGGCCGCCAACTAACCGAAGAAGTTCAACGCCGCTATGGCTTGTCTATTGAAGAGGCAGGGCTTGCTAAAAAGCAAGGCGGTTTGCCTGACGATTACCAAGCCGAAGTCCTTGAGCCCTTCTTAGATGCCGTCGTCCAGCAGTTGATTCGTGCGCTGCAATTTTTCTTTTCATCAAGTCAGTACAACGATGTTGATGCCATCATATTAGCTGGCGGTGTAGCTGCCATGCCTGAATTGCCTGAATTGGTCGCACAAAAGTTAGATACCCAGACGATTGTGGCAAACCCTTTTAGCAATATGCTGATTAGCTCAAAAGTCGATGTAGAAGCATTAGAAAAAGACGCCCCGGCATTATTGATCGCTTGTGGCCTAGCGCTAAGGAGCTTCGACGATGGCCAATATTAATTTATTGCCTTGGCGTGAAGAACGGCGCCAGGAGCTTAAACAAGAATTTATGATCCTGTTGGGATTTGCCGCCGGCATTGCAGTCGTTATTTTGTTAGCAATTGGCCAGTTATATAGCATGAGCATCGATAATCAAAATGGTCGTAATAACTATATTAGCCAAGAAATTTCGCAGCTCGATGCACAAATTAGAGAAATTAAAGAGCTTGAAACTAAGCGCGATCAATTACTCGCTCGAATGAGAATTATTCAAGATTTACAGGGTAACCGGCCTGTCATTGTGCGGCTGTTTGATGAGTTGGTTCGAACCCTGCCTGATGGCGTGTTTTACACCTCCGTTAAATTTGAAGAAGATGACCGTTCCATTAATTTGCAGGGCATTGCTGAATCCAATAACAAAGTATCCAGTTTGATGAGAGCATTTGATGCCTCTGAATGGTTTGTCGCACCGCTGTTAACATCTGTGACTGCAAGTCCGAAAGACGGCGAAAATGCCAATCTTTTTAAAATGACAGTTACTTTAGCCAATCCTGATTCAGAGGAGGGTGACGAGTAATGAATACAGCACAATTAAAAGAGCAATGGGCGGCCCTGCAAGAATTTGATTTTAGCTCACTAGATTTTGAAAACGTTGGCGCTTGGCCCAATCCGGCTAAAATTGTAGCCGCTATTTTTGTATTCATTGTTGTGGCATTTGGTGGTTATAAGTTTGCCATTGAAGACGTTATAAAACAGTTAGAAAATGCTGAGCGCAAAGAGGGTGAGCTTCGTCAAGAATTTGAAATTAAAGCCTTTAAAGCGGCTAATCTTCCACTCCTTAAAGACCAATTGGCTGAGATGGAGCGGACCTTTGGTGAATTATTAGGACAGCTTCCTACGGATACTGAAGTACCTGGGTTACTAGAAGATATATCTAACCGTGGTGAGGCCTCTAACCTTAATTTCAGTAGTATTCGCTTACTTGAAGAACAAAAGAAAGAGTTTTATATCGAGCTTCCTATTGCGATCACTGCCCAAGGGAATTACCACGACATGGGTGGTTTTGTTAGCGGTGTGGCGGCGCTTCCAAGAATTGTTACGTTGCATGATTTTAGTATCGTACCTGATGGAAAAAGTCCAACGAGTCTCAAACTAGAGATTTTAGGTAAAACCTATCGCTACAAGGAGGATGAGTAATGACTCCTGCCAAGTTGCTAATCATGGTTTGTATCGTCATGCTAAGTGCCTGTGGTTCAGGGCACGAGGATTTGCAGCAATTTGTTGCCGATGTCAAAGCTAAACCAGCGGGTAAAATTCCCCCCATCCCTGTTTTTAAACCCTACAAAGCATTTACCTATGCTGCCCAAACATTGCGACAGCCGTTTGAAAAGCCGCTTGATATTCTTGCCGCTCAACGCCAGCGTAGTGACAAAAAAATACAACCTGACTTTAGCCGTAGTAAAGAGTTTCTGGAAGGTTTTGATGTCGATAACCTATCGATGGTGGGTACTCTCGGTAATACATCTGGACGCTGGGTGTTGATTAAAGATCCAGCGGGTAATGTACATAGAGTCAAAGTTAATAATTATGTGGGCCGAAATCACGGTAAAGTCGTTGAGCTTGGAGATACTTTTATCTCGCTTCTTGAGATTGTTCCTGATGGCTTAGGCGGTTGGTTAGAGCGTCCCAAAACATTGAATTTAAGAGTGCCAAAGTAATGAGTATTGTGGAGAACGTTATGAGAACAGGACGTAGACAAACCCATCAGAAGGTGGCTGCTCTCTTTGTTTGTTTTTTTGCGCTATTGACTGCCCCTTTGTTGTGGGCAGGGCCCGCTATTGAAGACATTGCGTTCACCACCAAACCGTCTGGTGGTCTTGAGATAAAGCTGCAATTTGATGGTGCCGCACCCGAGCCAAAGGCCTATTCCATCGCTAAACCGGCGCGCTTAATTTTTGATATGCCGACAGTGACGAGCAAGCTAGAAAATAAAAGACATACACTGGCAATGGGTAATACCGAAAGCGTGATGATTCTTGAGGCGGGTGACCGTACAAGGGCGATTGTCAATTTAAAGCAAATGACGCCTTATCAAATGCATACACAAGGTAATGATTTATATATCACCTTAGGTGAGGCTGACAGCGCTGAATATTTGACTCGTCCTCGTGACAGCATGATGGCAAAGGCGGTCAGTCAAAAATCCTCAAATACAGTGCACAATGCCTCAATCCGTAATATTGATTTTAAACGCGGTGAGGATGGATCAGGTATGTTAATGCTTGATCTAAGTGATAAATTTATCGATGTAGATGTCAGTGTAGAAGGCTCAAATCTGAAAATTAATTTTCACAATATGATGGTGCCTCAGAATTTACAACGTAACTATGATGTTTTGGATTTTGCTACCCCAGTATCAGGCTTTGATATCAAGCAGCGAAGTGATTCTGTAAGTGTTGATTTACGAGCAGAAGGTGAGTTTGACTACTTAGCCTACCAAACAGATCAGCAATATGTGATTAGTATTAAACCTCTGAGTGCCGAAGAAGCCGATGAAAAACGTAAAGAATTTGCATATGCCGGTGACAGCCTTTCATTAAATTTTCAAGATATTCAAGTCCGTTCAGTATTGCAGTTGATTGCTGATTTTACTGATTTAAATATGGTTGCTAGTGATACCGTGCAGGGAAATATCACCCTGAGGCTGCAAAACGTACCCTGGGATCAGGCGCTCGATTTGGTCTTGAAGACAAAAGGTTTGGACAAGCGAGTTGAAGGCAATGTCATTTTAGTTGGCCCGGCGGATGAAATCGCAGAGCGAGAGCGAAAAGAAATTGAAAACAACAAGCAGCGAGAAGAGCTAGCACCGCTTCGGTCAGAGGTATTCAAGATTCGCTACGCAGATGCCAAAGATCTTTACAATATCTTCATGGGTAATATGGAAGAGATCGTCGGTTCTTCGAAGAGTTCACAAAGTTCAGGTGGGCAACAAGACAAAGGGCAAGAAAATCAGCGCATGTTGTCAGATCGCGGTTCTGTTTTAGTTGATGTCAGAACTAATGCCTTGGTAGTGACTGAAATTGCTAGTAAGTTGGATGAGATAAGGCGCTTTATTGAGTTACTCGACGTGCCAGTTAGACAAGTGATGATTGAGGCGCGTATTGTAAAAGCGTCTTCAGATTTCTCTGAAAAACTTGGCGTGCAATGGGGTGGCGTTGGTTACAGCAATAACGGTAAATTACGTTCTGGCGGAAGTTTAAATTCAGTCGTTGGTTTGGGTGAAAATATTGCCGAGGGCGGTGGCTTAATTGCTAATTACCCTGATGCCTTAGCTGTTGATTTGGGGATTACTGACACCGGCGCTAGTAAGTTCAGTATTGGCTACGCAGATGCGGGCATGCTATTAAATCTGGAGTTATCTGCGCTAGAGACCGGCGGTCATGGTGAAGTAGTATCTCAACCTAAAGTTATTACTGGCGATAAGCAAAAAGCAATGATTAGTTCGGGTGTTAAAATTCCTTACCAAACTCGCCAGACCGGATCATCAGAAGGTGCAGGTAATCAGCAGGCGACCATCACCCTAGAAGAGGCTGTCTTGAAACTGGAGGTGACACCCAAGATTACTCCTGATAATCGCATCATTATGTCCCTTGTTATTACCCAAGATGCGCTGGCAGGCTTGGCCAGTAATGATCAGCCATTGATCGATACAACTCAGTTAGAAACTCAAGTATTGGTAAGTAACGGTGAAACCATTGTATTGGGCGGGGTTTTTCAGACAGAAGAGATATCTGGAACCTCCAAAACACCTTTATTAGGTGATATTCCAGTGGTGGGTAATCTTTTCAAAAGGACAACTCAAACGTCTAGCAAAACTGAAACCCTTATCTTTATCACGCCGAGTATCATTGCGGATGCCATTCGCTAACAGATAATACTCGTTAGTCTTTCATACACTTTCCTATATAATGGTGTCGCGCTATAGTGCGACACCATTATTTATGTAGTCTATTCGTTAATTTTTTGCGAACCCCTGCTGGAAATGACTGCAAAACTTCGCGTTAACGATAGATTGTATGAAATGAAAAGTGATACTCGAATTTTTTTAGTCGGCCCGATGGGGGCTGGTAAGACAACCATAGGGAAATTATTAGCGAGTCGTTTGAAACTAGAATTTGTCGATGCCGATAAGTTTATTGAAGACGTAACCGGCGCTAATATCCCTTGGATATTTGATGTTGAGGGTGAGAGTGGCTTTCGTGACAGAGAAACCCGCGCCATTGATGAGCTCACCCAGCGTGAAAAAGTATTACTTGCCACAGGCGGTGGTGCTGTCATACGCGAAGAAAATCGACAGTTTATGAAACAGCGTGGTGTTGTGGTTTATCTATATGCCTCGGTCGAGCAACAGGTTGAACGAACGTCCCGCGACCGCAATAGACCGTTACTTCAAAACGATAATCCAGCGGAAACATTGCGCAATCTTTTTACGATTCGTGATCCACTTTACCGCGATGTGGCCGATCTGGTCGTGGCTACTGATAATCGTCATCCATCAGCGGTGGCGAGAGATATATGTGAAAAAATAGTATCTTTTTTAGAAACGCATTAATGGATTAAATGATATGACAAGTAAGACCTTACATGTAGATTTAGGTGACCGAAGTTATCCAATTCATATCGGCCCTGATCTGATGACTGATTCTGAGCTATTACAAACTAGAATTCGGGGTCAACAAGTCATGATTGTGACTAATGAGACCATCGCGCCACTGTATTTGGCAAAAATGGAACAGGCTTTAGTTGGAAAAACGGTGGCCACAGTCGTTTTGCCCGATGGTGAAAAATTTAAAAATCTTGAAACGCTTAATCTAGTGTTTGATGCGTTGTTACAGCAAAGATTTAACCGTACGGTAACACTTGTAGCTCTTGGAGGCGGTGTAGTCGGTGATATGACCGGCTTTGCGGCTGCCTGCTATCAACGGGGAGTGGACTTTGTTCAAGTTCCTACTACCCTGCTTTCACAAGTTGACTCGTCTGTTGGTGGTAAAACAGGTGTGAATCATCCGCAAGGCAAAAATATGATTGGCGCCTTTTATCAACCCCGTAGTGTATTAATCGATACGAATACGCTTAGATCTCTCCCGGATAGAGAGTTTGCAGCAGGTATGGCAGAAGTCATCAAGTATGGCTTAATCGCAGATGCTGATTTCTTTGCTTGGTTAGAAGCCAATGTTAGTGCCTTGATGGCTCGTGATGAAGATGCGTTGCAACATGCCATTGCAGTATCTTGCGAAACTAAAGCTTGGGTTGTTGCACAAGATGAGCGAGAAGGTGGAATTAGAGCTATCCTTAATCTAGGGCACACTTTTGGGCACGCTATTGAAACAGCTACACAGTACACGTCATATTTACACGGTGAAGCTGTGGCGGTTGGTATGCTGATGGCGATGGACCTTTCCCATAGAATGGGAGCGGTAACACTTGATGATTGTCAGCGTACCCAGCGCTTGATCGAAGCGTGTGGGCTACCAACAAAATCGCCCGAAGGTATGAATATAGATCAATTTATGACACTTATGTCGGTAGATAAAAAGGTTCTCGATGGGTCTTTGCGTCTAGTATTGCTTGAGAAACTCGGCAAAGCCTATGTTGGCAATGAGTTTTCAGCAGATGCATTACAGGACACATTGGGCGCTTTCTGTCACTAGCGAGGGATCGCATGATTGCCAAAAAAAGCGGATTTAAACTATCGAGTGATTTGAGTGACGCATTTGTTGCCAACGATCATGCTAGTTTTTACATGGATGCAAACCGCAGCGATCTCATACAGCAGTTGGATCATCATTGGCGTTACTCCAAGTCAGTGGTTTTACAAGGAGCAAAAGGTGTTGGCAAAACCTCGTTAATCCGTCAATTTCAAAGCCAACTCAGCGATGAAATAGCCTTAATTTATATCGATGCAAATGTCCTAGGACATGGTGAAGATATCATTAACTTTATGTCTGAAACCCTAGGCCTTGATGGAGGCCCAATAAGGACTCGGCGTGAAAAAATTGAGCGCATCATGCAACATGCCGAACTTGAAGCTGATATGGGTAACTATGTGCTTTTGGTCATCGATCACTTCGATAAACTTAGTGACAGCACGCAACGATTTTTTTGGCAAATAGCGGCTAAAACACATAGTCAATTACGCCAGATTTTTGTGGTCGATAGTTTTCAAATTAAGAATACTGTTCTTGCTGATAATAAAGATCTTCCCGTCTTAAGTATATTGCCCCTTCAGTTACATAAACTGATCCATTACCTTAACGATAGGTTGAGCGCTTTTGGCTGTGAAATATACGACATAATTGATGCGCAAACCTTGGAGCATGAGATAGCTAAAACTGGCGGTGATATGTATCAGATCCATGCCCTCTTAACACAATGGATTTCTGCCAGTGTGCCTGCAGCAGATACACCAACCTCGCGCTTACCATCGTTTAAAATTCTCGGGATTGGTGGCGTTGTCATTGCTTTGACGATAGCCATATATGTAGGTCTTACCCGTGAGGAGCTGCCTGCAAAACATGATCAAGAACAGGTCTCAGTTAATGTGCCGTTATCTTTTCATCCTGTAGTTGAAAAGCAGCAGGAAATTGCAGAGGCTGATGAAGACCAGTCTGTTACTGTTGCAGATAGTCAATCAATTGAGCTTAACCAGATTGTCACTGAGCAAACGCCAGTTGATGCCTCTAAAGAAACTATGCTTGATAAGGCATTAGTTGTTGAAAAAGACGCCGCTACAGTGCCAAAAAAAGTGCCCCTCGAAGCCGCCGTTCAAAGTGAACCTAACATGCCTGTTACCATTCAGCTGATGGGGGTGTCTGATAAAGCGACACTTCAGACCTTGTTAGAAAATCATCCATCTGAGCCATTAGAAATTTTAACAACGCGTCGCGAAGGCCAAGATTGGTATGTATTGGTTTATGGTAAATATTTTGATAAGAATTCCGCTAGAGAAGCGTTAAAAAATGTTCCAAAAGTGCTCCAAAAAGCTCAGCCATGGGTAAGATATCGAGCTGAAATTTGATAAAAAGCAAAGTAAATATTAGCTTTTGCTTAAATTTTGATCAAAAACCGCTTTGGCTGCAGAATTTTTGTTCTAAAACTGCGCTAAAATTTGTTCGAAACCCTCCTGACGTGTAGAATGTCGATCCCCTTTTTCCAGTGTTATATAGACTGAGAATTAGAAGTTTATGTAACCTTTTGATTTTTAATTGTTTTTGCGAGAATATATATGAGCGCAGGACTGTATACTGCAGGTGAGTTTAAAGATAACTGTGGATTTGGCTTAATTGCACACATGCAAGGTGAGCCAAGTCATCGTCTTTTAAGCACCGCGATTGAAGCTCTGACATGCATGACCCACCGAGGCGGTATTGCCGCTGATGGTAAGACTGGTGACGGTTGTGGTCTGTTAATTCAGAGCCCCAAAAGCTTCTTACGCACGTTGGCGCAAGAGGTGTTTGATTATTCTTTGGCGGATAATTTCGCCGTGGGCCAGATTTTTCTTAGTCAAGACGAAACAAAAGCTGACGCGGCGCGCGCTGAATTCTCAGTGCAGGTGGCGAAGCAGGGCTTAAAGGTTGTTGGCTGGCGTAAAGTTCCAATTGATCCAAGCGTGTGCGGTGAGATCGCGCTTGAAACTATCCCTCAATTTGAGCAAATTTTTATTGATGCACCGGCTGTTGATCCAGAAGATTTGTCTGCAAAACTGTTCGTTGTGCGCCGCCTTGTGGAAAAGGCGCTCGAGTCGGACGCTGATTTCTATATTTCAAGTTTGTCAGAGCGAGTACTTTCTTATAAAGGCTTGGTGATGCCTGTTGATTTGCCAAAGTTCTATTTGGATCTTGCAGATCAGCGTTTGGAAACGGCAATTTGTGTATTCCACCAGCGCTTTTCGACGAATACTAGTCCTCGTTGGCCTTTGGCCCAGCCCTTCCGGTTATTGGCGCACAATGGTGAAATTAACACCATTGATGGCAACCGTAATTGGGCGGACGCTCGTTCAAGCAAGTTTGTTTGCGAAAAATTGCCCAACATTAAAGAGCTCATGCCATTGGTAAACCGCACAGGCTCTGACTCTTCAAGCATGGATAATATGTTAGATGTGTTGTTAACGGGGGGTATGGACTTATTCCGCGCGCTACGCATGATGATTCCACCTGCTTGGCAGAACATTGAATCTATGGATTCTGATCTACGTGCATTCTATGAATATAATTCGATGCACCTCGAGCCTTGGGATGGTCCGGCAGGTTTGGTACTGACTGAAGGTCGCCATGCTGTGTGTATGCTCGATCGAAATGGCTTGCGCCCTGCTCGCTATGTAATTACCAAAGATGGATTTATTACTCTAGCCTCTGAGATTGGCGTTTATGGCTACAAACCAGAAGACGTAGTAAGTAAAGGCCGTGTAGGTCCTGGTCAGATGCTGGTGGTTGATACCCAAACGGGTGAATTGTTGTTAACAGATGATGTTGACCAACGCTTGAAGTCATCCAAACCATACCGTAAGTGGTTGCGTCAAAATACAGTATTTATTGAAGGTCATATGCAAGACGAGGCGCTCGAGCAATTGAGCGGCGACGAGCTTAAGGCTTACATGAAAATGTACAAAGTCTCCTATGAAGAGGCTGATCAAGTATTGCGTCCGCTAGGTGAGACAGGTCAAGAAGCCGTTGGCTCTATGGGTGACGATACACCTATGGCAGTGCTATCACGTCAGCAACGCTCATTGTTTGACTATTTCCGTCAAAAGTTTGCTCAGGTAACTAACCCGCCGATTGACCCACTTCGTGAAGCGATTGTAATGTCTCTTGAAACCTGTCTTGGCCCCGAGCTGAACGTGTATCAAGAAACACCAGAGCATGCTAATCGCGTGGTATTGACGTCACCTGTGCTATCAGATCATAAATTTAACGCTATTATGGATTTAGAAGCCAAAGGCTATCCATCATTGGCGCTAAGCTTAAATTACAATCCTGCTGAAAAGAGCCTTGCTCAGGCGGTAGTTGATATTGCTGATGCGGCTGAAGCAGCAGTGCGTGCTGGTACAGTCTTTGTGGTACTTACCGACAGAGGTTTAGACCAGAGTTTGCTGCCTGTTCATGCCTTGCTCGCCACTGGCGCGGTTCACCATAGAATGATCGCCAAAGGCTTGCGCTGTGATATGAATATTATCGTAGAGACTGCAACAGCTCGCGATTCACACCATGTCGCAACGTTGATTGGTTTTGGTGCTAGCTGTGTCTACCCATACTTATCATATGCTGTTCTAAATGATTTGATTGCTAAAGGCGAATTGCTCGGTGATCCAGACAAATCGCACAAAAATTACCGCAAAGGCATCAACAAAGGCTTGTTGAAAATTATGTCTAAGATGGGTATTTCAACCATCAGTTCATACCGTGGTGCGCAATTGTTTGAAGCCATTGGTTTGGATAAAGACGTCGTTGAAACATGCTTTAAAGGCGTGGCGTCGCGTATTGCAGGTGCGGGCTTTGTTGATTTGGAAAACGATCAAAAAATCCTGGCAAAATTGGCGTTTACAGTGCGTAAGAGCGTTGAGCAGGGTGGTCTGCTGAAGTATGTGCACGGCAGTGAGTACCACGCCTTCAACCCTGATGTGGTCAAAACCTTACAAGAAGCTGTTCAGACGGGTAGTGCAGATGCTTATCGTCGCTACGCTAAATTGGTTAACACACGTCCAGTGGCAACGCTGCGAGACTTGTTGAAGTTAACTGATAAAGTCACGCCTATCGATATCGAAGACGTCGAACCCATGATGGACATTTTGCTGCGCTTTGACTCAGCAGGTATGTCACTTGGTGCATTGTCACCTGAAGCGCACGAAGCTTTAGCTGAAGCAATGAACAGCCTGGGTGGCCGTTCTAACTCTGGTGAAGGTGGTGAAGATCCTGCACGTTACGGTACAAATCGCGTCTCGAAAATCAAACAGATTGCATCGGGACGTTTTGGTGTAACACCGCACTACTTAGTGAATGCTGAAGTACTACAGATTAAAGTAGCACAGGGCGCTAAGCCCGGTGAGGGTGGGCAGTTACCGGGCGGTAAAGTCAATGATTTGATCGCGCGTCTGCGTTACTCAGTGCCTGGTGTAACCTTGATTTCGCCACCACCGCACCATGATATCTATTCGATCGAAGATTTAGCTCAGCTCATTTTCGATTTGAAACAAGTTAACCCGAAAGCACAAGTTTCTGTGAAGTTGGTGTCTGAACCTGGTGTAGGTACGATTGCTGCAGGTGTTGCCAAGGCCTATGCCGACTTAATTACTATTTCCGGTTACGACGGTGGTACCGCCGCTAGTCCGTTAACCTCTATCCGTTATGCAGGCTCACCTTGGGAACTTGGTTTAAGCGAAGCACAACAAGCCCTGCGTGTTAACCACTTGCGTGGCAAAGTACGTGTCCAAGCTGACGGTGGCTTGAAAACGGGTCTTGATGTAGTAAAAGCAGCTATTTTAGGTGCAGAAAGCTTCGGTTTTGGTACTGCCCCAATGGTTGCACTCGGCTGTAAATACTTGCGTATTTGTCACCTTAATAACTGTGCAACGGGTGTCGCTACCCAAGATGGTCGTCTCCGCGATGAGCATTACATTGGCACCGTTGAAATGGTTAAGCACTTTTTCTTGTTTGTCGCTCAAGAAGTACGAGAAATTATGGCGTCGATAGGCGTTCGCTCGATGCAAGAATTGATTGGTCGTACCGATCTTCTTGAAATCATTGAAGGTACTACAGCCAAGCATGCGAAGTTAGACTTGTCGCCCATTCTTTCAGATGCCGGTGCTGATCCTAGCCTGCCTAAGTTCTGTCAAGTGAAGTCTAATAAGCCCTATGACGAGGGTCTATTAGCTGAGCGGATGGTGTCAGAGACATTACCTAGCATTGATGCAAAACAAGGCGGTGAGTTCAGCTATGTCGTTACCAACTGTGACCGCTCTATCGGTGCACGTTTGAGCGGTGAGATCGCCCAACGTTATGGTAATGATGGTATGAACGACGCACCTATCAAGCTGAATTTGACCGGTACAGCAGGTCAGAGCTTTGGGGTATGGAATGCTGGTGGTCTAGATATGTATCTTGAAGGCGATGCAAACGACTACGTTGGTAAGGGTATGGCTGGTGGTAAGGTTGTTATCTATCCACCAAAAGGCTCAGCGTTTGCAAGTCAAGATACTGCCATTATTGGTAACACCTGTTTGTACGGCGCAACTGGCGGTAAATTATTTGCTGCAGGCCGTGCAGGTGAACGTTTCGCGGTTCGAAATTCCGGCAACCATGCCGTTGTAGAAGGTGCTGGTGATCACTGCTGTGAATATATGACAGGCGGTATGGTGACCGTGCTTGGTAATACAGGCTACAACTTCGGTGCAGGTATGACTGGCGGTTTCGCTTATGTCTTAGATTTAGATCGTAGTTTCCCAGAACGTTATAACAACGAATTGGTTGAAATCAGTCGTATAACTCAAGAGTCTTACGAAGCGCATCGTTATCATTTGCGTGAAGTGATTACCGAGTATGTTGCCGAAACAGGCAGTGCTTGGGGACAGCAAATCCTTGATGATTATGAAGACTTCATTCGTAAGTTCTGGTTGGTTAAACCCAAGGCAGCTAGCCTTGGAAGTTTGTTGCACAGTGTTACACGCAACCCTCAATAACGTGTGGCAGTGAGTAGAGAGAGAATATTATGGCAGAGCGTTTAAACAACAACTTCCAATTTTTGGATGTTGGTCGCATAGATCCGTCGAAGAAAGCAATCGGCGTCCGCACTCAGCAATTTGTTGAGATCTATGAGCCTTATGAAAAACAAGAAGTCGCCAATCAAGCACATAGATGTCTTGCCTGCGGTAACCCTTATTGTGAATGGAAATGTCCAGTGCACAACTTTATTCCAAATTGGTTAAAGTTGATCGCCGAAGGCAATATTTTTGAAGCAGCAGATTTGAGTCATCAAACCAATTCATTGCCAGAGGTTTGTGGCCGTGTTTGTCCACAGGATCGCTTATGTGAAGGCGCTTGTACTCTGAACTCAGGATTTGGCGCAGTAACGATCGGTTCAGCCGAGAAATACATTACCGATACTGCCCTCGCTATGGGTTGGCGTCCAGATATGTCAAAAGTCGTTCCTACGGGTAAAAAAGTCGCTGTTATCGGTGCAGGACCCGCAGGTTTGGGCTGTGCTGATGTCTTAACACGATCAGGTGTCGACGTAACCGTATTTGATCGCTACCCAGAAATTGGAGGCCTTCTCACTTTTGGTATTCCAGAGTTCAAACTTGAGAAAAGTGTCTTACAACGTCGTCGTGAAGTATTTGAAGGTATGGGTATTAAGTTCCGTTTGAATACAGATGTAGGTACAGATATTTCTATTCAAGAAATTATGGATGAATACGATGCCGTTTTCTTGGGTACCGGTACATATACCTATATGAAAGGTGGTTTCCCAGGCGAAGACCTGCCAGGTGTTTACGATGCACTTCCCTTCTTAGTAGCGAACGTTAATCGCAATATGGGTTGGGAAAAAGATGCGTCAGACTTCATAAGTGTCAGAGGTAAAAAAGTAGTTGTACTCGGTGGTGGTGATACTGCCATGGACTGTAACCGTACCTCGATTCGCCAAGGCGCAGCACAAGTAACATGTGCCTATCGTCGTGACGAAGAGAATATGCCCGGTTCACGTCGTGAAGTCGCTAATGCGAAAGAAGAAGGCGTTAATTTCTTATTTAACCGTCAACCTGTCGAGATCGTTGGAAATGGCAAGGTAGAAGGTCTGAAAGTTGTTGAGACTCGCTTAGGCGAACCTGATGAGAACGGTCGTCGTCGCCCTGAAATCATTGAAGGTAGTGAGCAAATCATCGAGGCTGATATGGTGTTAGTAGCCTTTGGTTTCAAACCAAGCCCACCAAGCTGGTTCAAAACCATCGATG
>JALRIU010000065.1 GCA_023255355.1 Pseudomonadales bacterium
CGCTGTTATTGGCCTAGCAATTCACATGCTACTCAACGAGTCTAATCAAATCCTTCCCTTCGCCATGTTAAGTTTTAGCGCTAGTTTACAATTTTTACCTGGGTGCATCGCTTTGATTTACTGGCGCGGAGCGACGCGCAATGGCTACATTAGCGGTGTTATTGCTGGTTTTTTTGTCTGGTGTATTTTTATCGCTTTTCCAGAAAGTATTCTGCACATCCTCAATCAGAGTGAAAATGTCGTTCATTTATCCTTTGAAACAAAAGCAAATATTTGGTCGATCAGTGCTGCGATTAGTCTCATTATAAATATCGTCTTTTTGCTTCTTGTTTCATGGTTAAGCGATGTACGAAGAGAAGATAGAGAAGGCGCTATAGCCTGTGTTCTCAACGCCCCTCAACTTGGCAGCTCGCGCCATTACACTCTAAACACCCCAGAGGAAATAACACAACGCCTCGCACCTTTCCTTGGTGATACCGCTGCAAAAAACGAGGTTAGTAAATCTGTTCTTACTTTAAATCTACCTTGGTCAACACTTGACGATGATCAAACCAATGATTTGGTAAATAATATTGAAAGCAATTTATACGAACTACTCGGTCCAGCCATCGCGCACCATACGATGAACAGTGCCTTTCCAGAAAGCCATACGAATGATAGTGAAATTGTTTATTTAGAAGATAAACTTGAGACCTTTCAATCTAAACTACATGGTGTTGCCGATGAACTTAAATCAGTAAGACAACACTACCAACAGATATTACTTGGCTTACCCGTCGGTGCATTAACTTTCACCAAACAAGGTATTATCATCAGTTGGAATACGGCTATGACCGACATCACTGGCATTGATGTCGGCGCTGCACTCAACAATAATCTTAAAAATCTTACACCACCTTGGGGTAACATTTTCACCGCATATATTGCCAGCAACACCGCTCAACATAATAGGCTAGATGTTAAGACCGACAAGGGTGTTCAATGGCTAAATATACACACATCGGTCGGATCAAAAAATAATGAAAGCTTTATTCTGGTCGAAGACATTACCGAAACTCAATTACTGGAACATGAATTAATTCACAGCGAACGCCTCGCATCGATAGGGCGACTGGCAGCTGGGGTCGCTCATGAAATTGGCAACCCCGTAACTGGTATAGCCTGCCTTGCCCAAAACCTAGAATACGATAAAGACAATACCCAGGCTGTTACCGATACCGCTGAAGAAATCATCAATCAAACAAAGCGCATCAACACCATAATCCGCTCATTAATGAATTTCGCCCATGGCGAAACATATGCAGGTAATATTGACGAACACGCCCATGCAAATGTCGTTCATTGTTGTGACGAGGCGATCAAACTGTTACAACTTAACAAGGACAAAACCGAAGTTATTTTTCAAAATCTCACAGACTGCCAAAGTCGAGTAAATATTGATGAACAACGCTTGATTCAGCTGTTCATCAACCTACTTGAAAATGCCCGCGATGCTTCTAAAGCAGGAGATATAATTAGCGTTCGCTGCGCAATTAACGGCTCCATGCTAGATATATATGTCGAGGATCATGGCGCAGGCATTCCAAACGACCATCTTGAAAAAATATTCGAACCGTTTTTTACCACCAAAGATGCTGGTAGCGGAACTGGCCTCGGCCTTGCTCTGGTCTATTCAATTATTGAGCAACACAACGGTAACATAAGTGTTACCAGCCCTCTAATCGGACAAAATTTTGGAACAGAATTTAAAATTTCCTTACCAATTTCTTAAACAAAACCCCGCAAACACTGGCATAGTGAATAATTTTTGAGTATGTTACCTGTTTACTCAAAAAGGCAGATTTAGGCTAGCGAGCGATCTCAATGCAAAAAATACTTATCGTTGAAGATGAAGTCGTCATTCGTAGCGCGCTTCGCAGACTACTTGAACGTCACGGCTATATAATCGATGAAGCAGGAAGTGTTAGAGAAGCACTAGAAAAACGTTTCGATGATTATGACCTCATCATAAGTGACCTTCGTTTACCTGGTGCACCGGGTACCGACCTTATTAAATCGGCGGGTGACACCCCGGTCCTGATAATGACTAGCTATGCCAGCCTTCGCTCTGCAGTCGATTCAATGCAGAAAGGCGCAGTCGACTATATCGCCAAGCCTTTCGATCATGACGAAATGATCAAGGCAGTAAAACGCATTAGTAAATCACCTGAAGAACGCAAATCTAAACCAGGAAATAACAGCAGTAGTTTCGGTATGATTGGCAATTGCAGGCCAATGCAAATTGTCTATGAACATTTGCGCAAAGTTGCGCCAACTAATGCTTCAGTTCTGATCCATGGTGAAACAGGTACGGGTAAAGAACGCGTTGCCCAAGCCATTCATCTAGCCAGTAAACGCAAAAACAATGAAATGATATCTGTTAACTGCGCAGCGATTCCTGAGTCGTTAATTGAATCAGAGTTATTTGGCTACGAAAAAGGGGCTTTTACTGGCGCCCAGACCTCGCGCATAGGACTTATAGAGGCAGCTGATGGCAGCACACTATTTTTAGATGAAATTGGTGAGCTTCCGCTGGAGGCTCAAGCAAGACTTTTACGTTTTATTCAAGAGGGCGAAATTCGAGCTATTGGTTCTGTGCAATCTAGAAAAGTCGATGTTCGTTTATTAACGGCTACTCACCGTGATTTAAAAAAGCTCATAACAAAAGGGCAATTTCGCGAAGACCTTTACTACCGCATTAACGTTATGCAAATTGATGTCCCCCCCTTGCGTGACCGCGGCAGAGATATTTTAGATATCGCTGAGAGTCTTTTAACGAAAATTACTAAAGACATGCAACTTGAATCCAAGACGTTTTCGCCCGAAGTCATTCAAGCGATTACCTCATATCGCTGGCCAGGGAACGTCCGCGAATTGGAAAACGTTGTACAACGTGCCGTCATTTTGAGCGATAGCGATGAGATACAAATCCAAGAACTTAATATCGATCTGCAATTAGTTAACCTAGATACCCTGCGAGATGATATAGGCATCGATGAAGATTTAGATGAAAACCCCTATTCTTTCGCAGCGCAACGCAGTGGAAAGATTAATCAATCAGATCCTAATGAAGATCTTTCACTCGAAGATTACTTTCAAAGGTTCGTCCTGGAAAATCAGGACAAAATGAATGAGACCGAACTCGCCAAAAAGCTAGGCGTTAGTCGAAAGTGCCTTTGGGAAAGACGACAGCGCCTGGGTATCCCGCGAAGAAAAAAAGCTTAAAGTTGCATTCAATTCATTCGCTTGCGCGTCACAAAACCTTTACAAAAAACAATATGTTACATAACAATTACAAAATGTTACCTTTGTACACTCTCATTCCGTAACATCCGCACTAAAATGCCGCCTGGCAAGGTAACAGAATGCGTTGCAATTAGTAACACTTGCAACTAATTTTAATAATTTGATTTACGTCAAAAATACTTTATCTATAGCAATCATGCACTTACAAAAGTTGGCACACCAAGTGCACTATATAAATCAATAAAAATAAAAACGCTGAATAAAAATAATAACGGCAAAGTGAACAAAAATAAAAATATGTAAATAAAAATAATCGAGACCTGGGTGGGGAAGCATAGCTTCCCTTTCGTTTATCTGGGATTTGATAATTTTAAGTTCTTATCTTAATACCGTTTCTCACCTGTTCTCATTCGCTTTACTAGATACTTATCTGTATATCCACTAGAATTAATTCTTTAAAAATATCAGGCAATTGCCACGGAGCGACATTCGCCAATGAGAACATGGCTGAAAAATAAATTGAGCGGAAAAAAGCCCCCCGCTACAGCACTCAAAATTTCTGTAATCCCCCGCGATAAACACGATATTTCTCGCCGCAGAATCAGCAATGCCGCACTCTCAGTAATCAAGCGTCTGCATGGAGCCAACTTCGATGCATATCTTGTTGGCGGCGGTGTTCGCGATCTTCAGTTGGGCGGCTCGCCTAAAGACTTTGACGTGGCTACAAACGCCACCCCAGAACAAGTCCACTCGCTCTTTAAAGGCTCACGTATCGTCGGGCGTCGCTTTAGAATCGTACATGTTCGCCACGGTCGCGAAATTATTGAAGTGACAACCTTCCGCGGCAGCCACGATCAAGACAAGCTTGGAAAAAACCAATCTAAACAGAGCGACACGGGCATGTTGTTGCGAGACAACGTCTACGGCAGCATTGAAGAAGACGCATTACGTCGAGACTTTACAGTTAATGCGCTGTACTACAACCCTGAAAATCGAAGTATTTATGACTTTACCGGCGGGCTAGATGACCTCCGAGCTGGCACATTAAAATTGATTGGCGATCCAGAAACTCGATATCGTGAGGATCCTGTAAGAATGCTGAGAGCGGCCCGTTTTGCGGCCAAGCTTCGTTTTAATATAGACAGCGCCACCGAATCGCCCATCTCGCAATTGGCCAACCTTTTAGAAGATGTATCATCAGCTCGACTATTTGATGAAATGTTAAAGCTGTTTCAGTCTGGCTATGGCGAAAGAACCTTTCTTCAACTAAGAAGGCTTGGCTTATACAAACACCTTTTTTCTCAGACCGAGTGGGCGCTCTGCCATAGTTCAGCTAGCGAATTTTATCATGCGATGATTGTGCAAGCCTTGCAGAATACAGATAAGCGTATCGAATCAGGTAAGTCCGTTACGCCTGCGTTTATTATGGCTGCCATGCTTTGGCCACCGCTACAAGAGAGTATGGCTAAATTAAAACAACATGAATCTGATCAAGATGCCTACCAGAAAGCCTGCCAGCAAGTGATTAACGGTCAACTCACTCAAATTAGTATACCTAAGCGTTTCACTATAACCGTGCGCGAAATTTGGGATTTACAATTTAGACTACCTAATTACAATGGCAAACGAGCCGAACGCACCGCAGCGCATCCGCGTTTTAGAGCGGCTTACGACTTTTTGTTATTACGAGAAAGTGCCGGCGAAGATACAGCAGGTCTGGGTGCGTGGTGGACAGACTACCAGCAGCAGCACCCAATTCCAGAAACCAGCCAGGAACGAGAATACAATAGAGACGACGATTTCAAACCACGTAAACGCAATCACCGTCGCCGCAACCGGAATAATGTATGATCAGCGCCTACATAGGCTTAGGTAGCAACTTAGAAAACCCTGCAGGGCATATTTTTAAAGCTCTGCAGGACATTATGCATATCTGTAATACACAGCTTGAATCAGTGTCACATACTTATCGAAGTATTGCGGTAGGACCAGGTGAACAACCTGACTATGTAAACGCAGCCTGCAAAATTAAAACCAGCTTACAACCGCTAGAATTGCTGGATGCAATACAATCCATCGAAAACAATCATGGTCGAGTCCGCGATATTCGCTGGGGGGCTCGCACCCTTGATCTCGATCTGTTACTTTATGGAAACTTGAACATCAATAACGAACGCCTAATCGTGCCCCACCCTCGCGCCAATGAGCGTGATTTTGTGCTTCGTCCGCTGTTAGATATAGATGCAGGGCTTTTATTTCCAGACGGCACTACTGCGCAGCAACTACTCGATAATGCAGCGGAAAATGGTCTTCAAGTTCTGACAACAAAAACAGCCCTCTGGGACTCATTGCAGACAGGCAACAAGGAATAACTCAGTGAACCGGACACCTCAATTGATCGCTATTGAAGGCCCTATCGGCGTTGGTAAAACTACACTTGCCAGACGTCTTGCTGAATCATTAGGTAGCGACGCAGTATTTGAAAACGTAGATAACAATCCGTTTTTAGAGCGCTTTTATCAAAATCGAACCGAAGCGGCATTAGCCACTCAGTTATTCTTTCTATTTCAGCGCAGCCAACAAATCCATGACATGCGTCAGAACGATATGTTTGCACCCAACCGAGTACTCGACTTCCTTATCCAAAAAGATAAATTATTTGCGCGGGTAAACCTTGATGAAGAAGAGTACAAGCTCTACTGCCAAGTCTACGACCGATTATTAATAGATGCACCTCAGCCCGATTTAGTTGTCTACCTGCAAGCACCTACCGATACTTTAATGCAAAGGATCGAAAATCGCGGTGTCCCTGCAGAACGGCGCATTGAGCGAAGCTATCTTGAACAGTTAAATCAGGCCTACAGTGAATTTTTCCTGTACTACGATGAATCACCTTTACTTATCGTTAATTCTAAAGATATAGATTTTGCCAATAACGAGATCGATTACGATATACTCGTTAAACAAATATTGAATACCCGTAGTGGCAGGCATTTTTATAATCCGGCCATGCTATAAGAGACCGTTATTATGCGCTCAGTATCAGTGACACAAATTAAAGAGATGAAACAGCAGGGTGAAAAAATTTCTGTTGTTACTGCCTATGATTCGACCTTCACCAAGGTCGCTGAAGAGGCAGGTATTGATGCCATCTTGATAGGCGACTCACTAGGTATGGTATTGCAAGGACAAACGACCACACTACCGGTAAGCATTGACGACATGGTTTATCATACTCGCTGCGTTGCTCGAGCTAGCCAGCGCCCATTAATTATCGCCGACATGCCTTTTATGACCTATGGCGATGAAATCAATGCCATGGAAAATGCGTCTGAACTGATGCGCGCAGGCGCCCATGTGGTAAAACTCGAAGGTGGGCAATGGTTGGCCAATACTATTGCTTTACTAGTAGAAAGAGGCATCCCTGTTTGCGGACACTTAGGTCTCACCCCACAATCTGTCAATCAATTTGGGGGATTTAAAGTTCAGGGCAGACTTCCTGAACAAGCAGAGGCTATTTTGGCTGATGCAATTGCGCTTGAAGCCGCAGGGGCCTGTATGATCGTACTAGAATGTATTCCAAGCCCACTTGCCAAATTGATCACCGACAACATCAACATTCCTACCATCGGCATTGGCGCAGGTGTCGATACAGATGGCCAAGTACTGGTGATGCACGATATGCTCGGCCTGAATACCAGAGCACCTAAATTTGTTAAAAATTTCATGACCGGACAAACTACTATTCAAGCTGCTTTTGCTGCCTATAATCAAGCAGTTAAAGATAAATCATTCCCTGCACAGGAGCATGGTTTTGTCTAATTTTAACATCTAAAAAGCAACATCTGATTGCCAGTTTAAAGCCACTCAGGCATACTTCGCGACCTCACGTTTAGACGGAAAAATGATGAAAACGATCGCCAGTATCGCAGGTCTACGCGCAGAACTCGCCCTGCATAGAAGCGCTAAAAAAAGCATTGCATTCGTACCTACTATGGGCAATCTCCATGAGGGCCACATCAAACTCGTTCGCCGCGCTTTAACAGAAGCCGACATCGTGGTCGTAAGTATTTTCGTAAACCCATTACAATTTGGGGCCAATGAAGATCTAGATAATTACCCTCGCACACTTGCCGCTGATAAAGATAAACTCATTGATGCCGGCGCACACCTATTGTTCACGCCTGTTGTTGATGAAATTTATCCAGAGGGCATGGAGCCCCATGCCAAATTATCCGTGCCGATGATCACCAATACACTCTGCGGAGCCTCTCGCCCAGGTCATTTCGATGGAGTAACCACCGTAGTCAACAAACTGTTCAATATCGTTCAGCCAAATGTTGCCATTTTTGGCAAAAAAGATTTTCAGCAACTCGCCGTGATACGCAAAATGGTCGATGATTTCTGCATTCCAGTGCACATCATTGGCGAAGAAACTGCCCGTGCAAGTGACAAGCTCGCTTTAAGCTCGCGAAATGGTTATTTAAATGCTGACGAACGAGTATTAGCTCCGACACTTTTTAAAGTGCTCGATGCCGCTCGTACTGAAATTGCCAATGGCAACAGAGATTTTGTAAGCGTAGAAAACACGTCAAAGAATCAGCTGACTCAAGCAGGCTTTGAAGTTGATTACGTCGCCATAAGAGATGGTCGTACGCTAATGGCACCGACCGAAAAAACCAAGGAATACGTAATATTAGGCGCCGCAAAATTAGGCACAACCAGACTTATTGATAACCTAACACTAAAAGCTTAACAACCAAGAGGCTCGCGACTAGACACTACCGACTAGAGACTCGTGACTACAAATAATACGTTGTCTTAGTCATCACCTTTGACATCAACGTCATGCCTTTTTGCACTACGTCTGGAAATACTTCACCGCCCGAAGATATTGCCAGCTCACCATGGCGCTGCTCATCCGTCTTCATCTGCTCAAGGATAGAACGCGTTTTAGTATCTTCTACCGAAAGTTGCTCTAAATGATCTTCTAAGTGTTTACAGACTTGCTGCTCAGTCGCCGCTACAAACCCCAAGCTCCAGCGATCACCCAATTTACCAGCAGCAGCGCCCATCAAAAATGATGCTCCATAGAATAATGGATTCAATACACTTGGGCGGCTATTCAACTGTTTTAATCGCTGCTCACACCATACCAAATGATCACGCTCTTCAGCCGCAGCGGCCTCCATCTCTTTTTTCACGTCAGGTAATTTGGCTGTTAACGCTTGGCCTTGGTATAGCGCCTGCGCACAGACCTCACCGGTATGATTGACGCGCATCAGACCTGCAACATGTTTGCGATCCCTATCACTGTAGTCAACCTCAGGTTGATTATCGGCTGGCGAGGCACGATCACTGGCAGTAGCGCCTGGCACAAGCGTTCGCAATGACGAATCAAATCCGACGATTAATTTATCTAACAAAGAAAGAGTCATTTCCTCACCACTCAAAGGCTATTTGATTAATCGCTTGCGCCGCACTAAATTCGTTCCAAAGCTCACTATAACTACGTTGCAAAACAGGATGAAGTTCATCAGGCGCTATGTCGGCGAGCGGACATAGCACAAACGCGCGCGATACGATTTCATCCCTCGGAAGCTCAATATCCTCGTGCACACCGACAAGATCACCATAAATCAAAATATCTATATCTAACATCTTGCCAGAACATTTTGCAGAAAATCGCTGCCGTCCATGGGCCTCTTCAATAGCACGAGTCATAACAAATAATTGCCTTAACCCTATATCACTATCAAAGCCAACAACCAAATTATAGAAAGGCTCCCCCACAAAACCGATCGCCTCGGTTTCATAGACTGGCGAAACAAGCGATCCAGGAAACGCCTCAACTAAATCAGAGACACCGCTGCGGATGTTTTCTTCGCGGTTCTCACTACTTCCAATGCCTAAATAAATTCGCTTAAGCACGTTGACCGCGCTCTATAATCACACCGACATCCGATGCTTCTGCGACTGCACCCGGCTTACCCACCTGCAATCGCAGCCATTTCACACCAAATTCCTGTATCAAAATATCTGCACAACACTCGGCGACCCTTTCGATGAGCAACATTTCAGACGCTTCTACAAATTCGATTAATCGTCGCGAAATAGCAAAATAGTCCAAGGTATCAACAATATCATCAGACCGCCCGGCAGGACGATTATCATGCCCCATTTCCACATCGAGCACTAAGGTCTGCTTGATTTCTCGCTCCCAGTCATAAATGCCAATGGTTGTATCAATTCGTAAGTCTTTAATGTAAACAATATCCATGATCAACCCTTAATGGCAGGTAACTGTTCCATCGGCCAACGAGCCTTAGGCATAATCGACAGACCGTCTTTTTGCCCAGCTTTAAGACGCTGCGCACCGGCAAAAGCAATCATTGCACCATTGTCGGTACAAAACTCCGGTCGCGCATAAAATAATTCCCCCTTTAGTTTGACCATCATGTCGTCAAGACTCATTCGCAGGGCTTTATTTGCACTTACACCACCGGCAATAATAAGTTGCTTACGACCAGTTTCTTTAAGCGCACGACGACACTTAAGCATAAGCGTTTCGACCACTGCTGCCTGAAAACTAGCTGCAATATCCGCACGATCCTGAGGAGCAATATTACCAACCTCATCACGGCTCTCATTAACGGCATTGAGTACCGCTGTTTTCAAACCACTAAAACTAAAATTCAAACCGCCTTGCCGCACCATCGGCCTTGGAAAATCAAATCGCTGAGGATCACCTGACTCTGCAAGCTTTGCAATATGTGGCCCACCGGGATAGGGTAAGCCAAGCATTTTTGCGGCTTTATCAAAAGCTTCACCGGCGGCATCATCCAATGACTCACCCAACAATTGATACTGACCAATACCTAGAACATCAACCAACTGGGTATGACCACCCGACACCAACAAAGCAACAAAGGGAAAATTGGGTGGCGACTCTTCAAGCATAGGTGCTAACAAATGGCCTTCCATGTGGTGCACACCCAGGGCAGGTATTTTTAAGGCATAAGCCAAAGACTGACCAATGGCAGCACCAACCATTAAGGCACCAACTAATCCAGGGCCTGCCGTATAGGCAATGGCATCTAGTTGACGGCGATCAACCTGCGCACTTTTTAAAACTTCATCGATAAGCGGAATCGTTTTACGAATATGATCTCTAGATGCTAATTCAGGGACAACACCACCATATTCCTCATGAACATCAATTTGACTGTGAAGCGCATCAGCCAACAAACCGCGCTCTGTATCAAACAGCGCAATGCCGGTTTCATCACACGATGTTTCAATGCCAAGTACTAACATACCATCTTCCAAGTCTTTGAGTTTTCGCATAATAAAACACACGCAACCAATGTTCCACAAAAGACCAACAAATAACGTTGCAAATTGCTTTAATGCGGTATAGAATTCGCGCCCCTATGTGTAGTACAGCCCATGGCCGTACTATTAAATAAATTGACTAGACATAATGGACAGGTGATTTAATGCCTTACGTTAAGGTAAAAGAAAACGAGCCATTCGACGTTGCTCTTCGTCGCTTCAAGCGCTCATGTGAAAAAGCGGGTATTTTGGCTGAAGTTCGTAAACGCGAATGCTACGAAAAGCCTACAACAACTCGTAAGCGCGCAGCAGCTGCAGCAGTTAAGCGTCACGCGAAAAAGGTTTCTCGCGAAAGCCGCAAGTTCCAGCGTTTGTACTAGTTTTCGGCTCTTGCCGAGGCCGTGATCTTTATCACGGCCCTAGTAAAAACACTCGACTACCAGCCAATTAAGAGAGGATAACAACATGGCATCTGATATTTTAAATAACGTCAAAGCAGCCATGAAAGATGCTATGCGCGCTAAAGAAAAAGAGCGTCTAGCGACTATCCGCCTTATCCAAGCTGAATTCAAACGTATCGAAGTCGATGAGCGCATAGAGGTAGACGACGCCCGAGCATTGATCGTACTCGACAAAATGCTCAAGCAACGCCGCGATTCCGAGCAGCAATATCGTGCCGCAGATCGCGTAG
>JALRIU010000136.1 GCA_023255355.1 Pseudomonadales bacterium
CGCAATGAAATCCCTTAGCGCACGATCGTTATAGCGCGGCGCCCTGCTTAGGGCACTTCTTAGGTAGCCCCAAAACATAGCAGCACCGCCCGAAACGTAAGGCGGGTGAAACATCCTGTAGACCGAAGTAGCGAACATATATGCGATGCCAGTACCCATAAAGTACTGCCCAAATCCATGGCGCATGCGCCCTGTTAAGACGCCATTTTGACTCGACCCCATTAGCCTTAAATGAACAAACCGCAAGTCTTCCTCATCCCAACTACAAGCGATCCAACCCAACTGCCTGCAGCGATGGCAATCAATTGCGTCCCACATAACCTCTGATACGAACCCGCCAATCTCTTTAAAACAGCTAACGCGATAAAACTTTGTCATGCCCACAGACATCTCATCACCACGCTTTTCGCTGACCAGCTTATTGCCTATGCGGTTATAGGGCTTTCCACTACAGGTGCCAATTCGCGGATTGTCATGCATCTTATTCATTAAGATACGGAAATAGTTCCTAGGTAACTCCAAATCCAAATCCAACTTGCAGACAAACTGGTAGTCATCCAAATTAGCCTGCTCCAGACCTGCGTAAAAAGCCTCGATCACACCTGGTCCGACACTGCGGTGACCGCGATTTTGGCGTGTAACTATCTGAATATAATGATATTTTTCAGCATAACGCTGGAGAATTTCAGGCGTAGCATCGGTTGATCCATCGTCAACGATGATCCATTTGGTAGGCGGTACCGACTGGCTAACCACAGACTCCAATGTGCTCAGCATAAACTCGGCTTCATTTCGGCAAGGCGAAATAACTAAATAAGAATCGTCCATATATTCTCAATGTCTAACAAGCGGTGTATCTCTAGGGGCGACAAAAATTTGAGTAACTCTACTTAACACAAATAGGTAAGGGAACATCAAAGAGGGTTTGAGACGGTCTTTAACTTCAACTAGCCAACTGGTTCACATAACGAGTTACAACGTTAACTGTAGTCTATTTTCGACCCATTATTTGATTTTGATCAAAGGCTACTCCAATCTGATTAAAATTCTCACAGGTCAACTCAAGGTTAAGCCAATCTCTGAGTAACAGAAAATCTCGGTCAAAAATTTCAACGATTCGGGCACGCTGGGAGGGCGATATTTCTGGTCGCTGAGCCATGGTCAAACGGCCCTTGACGCGCTCACGCATCGTCTTGGGAATCAATGTTCTGCGCAGCCAGGTCATCGGCGCTGAATTAATTAGAAGGTCATAACCGTAAAAGCGTCGAATGCGTTGTTTCGAGACGTTATCCGGAGCTTCATTGTCGTTCCACTGAAAAGCAGAGGCGCGTGGCACGCCAATAAAGGCACCAATTGACACCAATGTCGTCTGAGGTGCAGCTTTTAGCCCGTCAAAGAACACCGGCAAAATTGCATCGCGGCCAAAAGCCTCAATGTAAGGCTTAATTTGCATACCGTAACAACTGTAAGCAATTAACTCCGGATACCGATCAATAGCCTGATTAATGTCACAATTAATTACACCTTCAGACCACTGATGCATGTAATGAGAGACCAACCGATCGACGGGATGACGCATTACATAAATAAATTTGGGGTTTTCAATGTACTGTTTCAGCCGCTCAACCGTCTTTGGGTAATCCGGCAGCTTTGTGTAGTGGGTGCTCGACTCGCCGCATAGATCAGTGTCGGCGGCCTCTGCAAATAAGGCTGAGTACCAGTCTAAGCCTTTTTTATAGACAGCGTCGTCACTGAAAAAATTGGGTTCTTTCGGCGTCGACATAAACACCCCCGGCTGAGCGCTCAACTGGTTGTGCAATGTGCTTGTAGCACTTTTCATCGCGCCAATAATAATAAAGTCGGGTTTGCGCATCGGCTTAGTCAAGGCCTCCATTAATAACGATCGGGATGAATATAGGGCGCCGAGGGGCGGAGGAAGTTCGTCCATATATCGCGCCATTGATTTTCGCAAATGGTAGTTTGATACGTGCGGCTGGTGAGTTTTCTCAGCGCCGCCACGAGCCATCCCAAATGCCAAAATAGGTTTGCGGACAACAATCCCACTCGACCAAAATGCTTGTAGTAATAACGTGTTCGGGACTCGTAAAAGTACCGTGGCAAGCGCTTGCGCTTAGCAGTCTGGCTCTTCACCGGCGAGCTACCACCGCGCAGATGGACAACATGGGCGTCTGGATTATGGATAATATTCCAACCTGTCTCTCTGGCTCGCTTGCAAAAATCGACATCTTCAAAATACATAAAGAACTCTTCGTCAAGCAAGCCGATATCTTCAAACACTTGCCGCCGAATCATCACGCACGCAAAACTTGTCCACTCGGGGTAAGACGGCTCATCAGATACCGCTAATGGAACCTCAAAGCGCTTCAGAGCACGAGTCACAGGGCCCGTGGCAGCTGACCTTATAAGCTCATTAATCGGGCGATGGAACCGAAAGCAACTCTCTTGCGGTTTTCCATCAGGCCACTCCAAACGCGGACTAACCATGCCCGTACTGGGGTACTCGGCAAGAGTTTTGGCCATAATTTCAATCGCACCTGGCCTTACAATAGTGTCGCTGTTAAGGAGAAGAACATAGTCGCCAGCTGAGGCCTTGATGCCTATGTTGTTGCCTGCGGAGAAACCTGCGTTGGTCTCTGCGCTGACGACAGAAACCTCTTTCCAGCCATTAACAGATATGGCGGTGTTAATCTTATCGACCGATGCATCATTTGATGCGTTATCGACTAGGATAACGTCGATGTTATGTCCATTCGCAGGAAGCAGTGACGCCAAACTGTCGATACAGAGTGAAGGAGTTTTGTAATTGACTATGACAACCGATACGGTTGAATGAATTTGAACATCCATAATTACACAGACTTTTGAGATACTGGACTGGGTGTCTGGTTTAGGGTGTGCAGTGACCTGTCAATATCTTTTGGTAGCCAAACTGGAGTGCGTCCTTTCAACGCCTCTGGACATGCGACCGCGATAATGCGATCTGCCACATGCGGCCAATCAAGTACGCTGTCGACATGAGTAATTGCAGCTTCACCCATTTCCTTGGCGGAATGGGGATTACTGAGCACTTGATACAAAGCGTTAGACAGCGCATCCGGCGTCCTCTCGTGGATTAATAGGCCGGTTTTGCCTGATACAACAATATCTGGCATCGCCCACTCATCAGTACCCACAATCGGCAGCCCTGAAGCAGCTGCTTCAACATAAACCAACCCCCAAGTCTCACACACTGAAGGTGTACAAAACAAAGAGGCCTTTAGATAGAGCTTTTTAATTTTTCTCCTTTCGAAAAATTTATTCTTTCTTAGAAAACCTTTAAAGATGATCCCATCGCCAAAAACAGGCTGAACCGTTGGGCCGACAATTGTGAGTGTTGCATGTGGGATTTTCTTTTTCAAAAGCAAG
Organism: Pseudomonadales bacterium; assembly: GCA_023255355.1. GTDB lineage: Bacteria > Pseudomonadota > Gammaproteobacteria > Pseudomonadales > JAHEIH01 > JAHEIH01. Next base: position 3,427 of record JALRIU010000136.1, read on the forward strand.
AATGCTTGATGAACCAATGGCCCGCCTTTGCGTTCCCAATCTCGGCCAATAAAAAGAATGTTTGCACGGGCATAACGTTCAATACTTGTGTCTTTCATTTCCGGAAATTGGATAGAAGCACCGGCGCCAATTGGGAATATCTTTTCGCGCGGATAAGAGAAATCGCGTGCAATTGAGTCTGCGCCATAGCTGGAATGAGTAAAAATCGCCTGAGATCGATGAATTGTTTCGTATTGCTGTTGATACCTCTGTTTCAGCTCGGTTTTATCTAATTCCCTATATCCATAAGATTGATGTTTCACTGCATCTAAAATTGAGATTCCGATCCAGCGAAACCTTCTTAGCTGCTTATCGGCAGAATATTCAGGATTCACATAGGTATAGATCAAAGCCGTGGAGCTAGGCGCTGCATCTATTATGGCAGACAGTGCCGGACTTGACTCAGATTGCCATTGTTCCGCCGAGGGGGAGAAAAAATAATCTTTTACCTGCTGGAGGTATTCTTCCAGCTTATAAAATCCTGCAGGCTGGTCAAAGTGCCTTTGAGATTTACAGCGATGTGAAACGGCACCGTAAAGTACGCCCTTTGCCAGCAGAGCCTCACAGACACCCTTGCTGACGCCAGACATTGTCCATTCAGACCAAGGAGGCCCGTTCATTACCATTAG
>JALRIU010000249.1 GCA_023255355.1 Pseudomonadales bacterium
CTACTGTGCCTAGCAATCGCAAGGATTTGCGTGTAGTGCATGTCACGAAATCATTACCCGCGCCCATTAGGGCGCGAATAGCCGTCGGCGCAGTATAAAACGTGGCAACATTATGTTTGTCGATAACCTGCCAGCAGCGAGATGCATCAGGGTAAGTAGGCACACCTTCGAACATTAAACTGATGGCGCCATTAGCCAATGGGCCATAAACAATGTAAGAGTGTCCAGTAATCCAGCCGATATCTGCCGTACACCAATAAACTTCACCCTCTTTGTAATCAAAGACATATTTATGGGTCATTGCGGCCTGTAGGAGGTAGCCGCCTGTTGTGTGCAGTACGCCTTTTGGTTTGCCTGTTGAACCAGACGTGTAAAGGATAAATAGAGGGTCTTCTGCATTCATCGGTTCTGCAGGGCAGTTGCTATCCACGGTCTCAGAAATTTCGTGATACCAAATATCGCGGCCTTCAGTCCAAGCGATGTCCCCGCCTGTACGTTCTACAACTAGACAGGTATGCACGTTTGGGCATTTTGCCAGTGCTGTGTCTGCATTTGCCTTCAATGGCACAGCTTTGCCGCCGCGAACGCCTTCGTCGCAGGTGATAACAACTTGGCAATCTGAGTCAAGGATACGATCTTTAAGTGCTTCAGGAGAGAAGCCACCGAAAACAATTGAATGCACTGCGCCAATACGTGTACATGCAAGCATGGCATATGCTGCTTCAAGCACCATAGGCATATAGATACAAACGCGATCGCCACGTTTAACACCGCGTGCTTTCAAAATGTTGGCAAAATTACAAACGCGCTCGTGTAGTTGATTGTAAGTAATTGAAGCGTCATCGTCCGGGTCGTCTCCTTCCCAGATAAGTGCAACTTGATCGCCTCGTGTTGCTAAGTGACGATCTAAACAATTAACGCTGACATTTATTTGGCCATCCTCAAACCATGCGGCATCACCTTTGGAAAAATCGTACTCACAGACTTTGGTAAAGGGTTTTTCCCAGGTTAAGAAGGCATTTGCTTGCTCAGTCCAAAAGGCATCTGGATCATTAATAGAGCGGTTATACATTTCGTTATAGGTTGCCTCATCGATATGGGCACTGGCTTGTAACGCTGCTGGGACGGGATACACTTTAACGTCAGACATGATCTTTTCCTATGTTGAATTTATTCAGATAGCCTTATAGGCAACCTTATTTCATAGGTTGATAATAGCGATTGTGGCGAGGGGATTCTAGGGTCTCTAGACTAAAGTAGTATGAGGAAAGTGGCGATTTTAATCGCATTAGAAGTAACAGAACCACAAGGGATAGATTACCTATCCCTTGGATATCAGAAGTATTATGAAAAACGTTTAAAGTTCGATAATTTCGTAGCCGTGGGTGACTTCTACGCCTGCGCGGCCCATGGTGATCGAGGCAGAACAGTATTTCTCTGCGGATAACTCTACCGCACGTTTAACTTGGTTTTCTTTGATGTTGCGACCAGTGACTACGAAGTGCAGATGCATTTTAGTAAACGTTGAGGGGACATCATCAACCCGCTCAGCTTTTAATTCACAACGACAATCGATAACGTCTTGGCGGCCTTTTTGTAGCATGTTGATAATATCAATTGAAGAGCAGCCACCCACGCCCAGTAACAACATTTCCATAGGGCGAATACCAAGGCTGCCTTCGCTTGCGCCATCCATGACAATAGAGTGTTTTGAGTCGTGTGTTTCGCCAACAAAGCGTTTTTCTTCTAACCAACGAACAGTTGCTTGCATGTCGATGCTCTCCAAAAAGAATGTCTTTTAACTGGCGTGCAGTCTAGCAAAAAGAGAGCGTTTTTGCTGCTAAACATCATGATAAATTGACCTATTTCATTATTGTGACTAGTTTTAAAGCGATTATTATTGTTTTGAGAGTTCTTAGATGAGTGAGATTACAAAAAAGCTGTCTAGCGATCAGTTAGAGCTCTTCTTAAAGGTCTGTCACAGACGCAGTTTTCCTGCTAAAACTACGATTATTCATGCTGGAGATGTTGGTGACTCGCTATATTACATTGTGAACGGCTCGGTAACAGTGTTTGTGGAAGATGAAGAAGGCCACGAAATAATTGTTTCCTATCTGAATAAGGGTGAGTTTTTTGGTGAGATGGGGTTGTTTGAAGGGCAAGATACGCGCAGCGCGAATATCAAGGCGAAGGTAGATTGCCAATTGGCTGAAATTTCTTATGCACGCTTCCATCAATTTGGCTTACAGCACCCCACAATTCTTTTGGCTTTATGTTCTCAACTCACTGAACGTTTGAGAAAAACCACGCAAAAAGTTAGTGACCTAGCCTTTGTTGATGTACAAGGTCGAATCGCCACGGCATTGTTGGATTTGTGTAAACAACCGGATGCTATGACCCACCCAGATGGCATGCAAATAAAAATTACTCGCCAAGAACTTGGCAGGATCGTTGGTTGTACACGTGAAATGGCGGGAAGAGTTTTGAAGGCCCTTGAAGACCAGGATTTATTAACGGCCAGTGGTAAAACGGTGGTTGTTTTTAATACTCGCTAAAATCACTGGCTTGACTAAGATAAACGCCTAGTTTCTATACCTAAAAGAACAGATCGTGCAGCTTGCTACCTGGATCGTCAGCGCGCATAAAGGCTTCGCCTACCAGGAAAGCGTGCACATCATGCTCACGCATTTTTTTGACATCAGCGGGTTGCAAGATGCCGCTCTCGGTCACAACACGTTTTTCTGCGGGAATACGTGCCAGCAGGTCAATTGTGGTCCGTAGGGATGTCTCGAACGTGCGCAAGTTTCGGTTGTTGATGCCGAGCATTGAGGTGTTTAAATCCAGGGCGATTTCAAGCTCTTGCGCATCATGCACTTCTACCAACACATCCATACCGAGCTCGAAAGCGCAGGCTTCAAACTCACTCAGCTGGGTCGGGGTCAATGCCGATACGATGAGTAATATACAGTCGGCCCCCATCGCGCGTGCGGCGATG
>JALRIU010000277.1 GCA_023255355.1 Pseudomonadales bacterium
ATATTTTTGGAATACCAGTGACGCGTTAGTGCCACCAAAACCAAAGCTATTCGACATGATTGTATTGAGCTCAATGTTGTCAACACGCTCAGTAACAATCGGCATGCCTTCTGCTTCAGGGTCAAGGTTTTCAATATTGGCTGAAGCTGCTACGAAATTGTTTTGTTGCATCAATAGGCTATAAATAGCTTCATGCACGCCAGCAGCACCTAGTGAGTGACCTGAAAGTGATTTTGTTGATCCAACCAATGGAATCTCATTGCCAAATGCGCTTTTAACTGCTTGCAGCTCTTTCATGTCACCTGCAGGAGTACTTGTGCCGTGAGCATTGATGTAGTCAATTTTGCCGTTGACGGTGGACATAGCCATTTGCATACAGCGTGTTGCACCTTCGCCAGATGGAGCAACCATGTCATAACCATCTGAAGTTAATCCGTAACCTACGACTTCAGCATAAATTTTTGCGCCACGTGCAAGGGCATGCTCAAGCTCTTCTAGAACTAGCATGCCGCCACCGCCAGCGATAACAAAACCATCTCGATCAGCATCATAAGCGCGCGATGCTGTTGCTGGAGCATCATTGCGTTTGCTTGATAGAGCGCCCATAGCGTCGAACAGAGAGGTCAAAGTCCAATGTTCGTCTTCACCGCCGCCAGCAAATACGATATCTTGTTTGCCCATCTGGATCATTTCATAGGCATTGCCGATACAGTGTGCACTAGTTGAGCAGGCAGAAGAAATAGAGTAGTTAACGCCCTTAATTTTGAAGGGTGTTGCTAGGCATGCAGATACGGTTGAGCCCATGGTCTGGGTAACGCGGTAAGGACCGACGCGTTTGTTTCCTTTCTCACGCAGGATATCAACAGCTTCTACCTGAGGACCAGAACCTGCCCCACCTGAACCAGCAATAATGCCGGTACGGATATTTGATACTTGGTCTTCGTTGAGACCTGAATCGTCAATAGCTTGTTGCATGGCAATGTAAGCATAGGCCGCTGTGTTACCCATAAAGCGTAGGACTTTGCGATCGATAAATTCACTGACATCAAGATCAATGCTGCCTGCGACGTGGCTTCTAAAACCGAGGTCGGCGTAATCCTGTTTGAATTTAATACCAGAAGTACCGTTGCGAAGTGATTCTGTAACGCTTGCTGCATCGTTACCTAAGCTTGAAACAACGCCCAATCCAGTAATGACAACTCGTCTCATGTCGACCTCTTAAAAATCTGTAGTTGATGTAAATAGACCAACGCGTAAATCTTTGGCGGTATAAATTTCACGTCCATCGACGCTCAAGCTGCCATCGGCAATGCCCATAACAAGCTTGCGTTCAATAACGCGTTTTAGATCTATCTTATAAGTGACTTTCTTTGCTGTTGGAAGTACCTGGCCGAAGAATTTTACCTCGCCGCTACCAAGCGCACGTCCGCGACCTGGATTGCCTTTCCAACCTAAAAAGAAACCGACAAGTTGCCACATGGCATCTAGACCAAGACAGCCTGGCATAACGGGATCAGTAGGGAAATGGCATTCAAAGAACCAAAGGTCTGGTGTGATATCGAGTTCAGCAATAATTTGACCTTTACCGAATTCACCACCGTCGGTAGTAATGGTTGTGATTCGGTCGAGCATTAGCATGTTATCGACTGGTAGACGTGCATTGCCTTCACCGAAGAGTTCGCCGTGTCCACAGGCGATCAATTCTTCCTTGGTAAAACTATTTTGTTGAGTCATCTCAATTACTCTTAAAGTGAATCTTTGGTTATAAGACGAAGTTAGTTATTATGCATCTACAACCGCGAAAGATGTAATTTTATATGTTTTATAACTTTTATCCAACTAAAGGTGGCTCGCATATTGAGCTTGAATATCTGTGTCTTTTATAAAACTCACTAAGATTAAAGAGTTAGAGGGATTTAAAGCTTACGATATTCGAGCTGTGGTGCCTGATCAACTGGATGTTGTTAAGGCATATCGAATCGCATTAGCGTTTGCTAACTGGGGAAATCTTCGCTCGGCGGTTGTTGGGCATGATATACGACAAACCTCACCAGAACTTGCGACGGCAGTGATTAATGGTCTTACCGATGCCGGGGTTGAGGTTTTTGATCTTGGACTTTGTGGTACTGAGCAGGTGTATTTTGCTACCGCGTACTTCGGCTGCGATGGTGGGATCATGGTGACCGCGAGCCATAATCCTATCCAATATAATGGTATGAAGTTTGTGGCTAAGATGGGGGTGCCCATTGGTCTAGATAGCGGTCTAGCAGAGATAAAAGCACTAGCGCTAGCAGGTGAGTGCCAACTAGCTGCGAAGACTGGACAGCGTAGGCATGTTGATTGCTTAAGCGATTATCTAAATCATCTGCTCAGCCTAGTAAATATCGCCGATATCAAGCCAATCAGAGTTTTGGTGGATCCAGGTAATGGTGGCGCTGGGCATGTTTTAAGTGCGCTACAACGTTACCTTCCTATTGAACTTATAGGCATCAATATGCCCCCTGATGGATCGTTTCCTGTGGGAGTGCCAAACCCTATGTTGGTTGAGCAACAGGCGCGCACATCGTTGGCTGTGTTAGAAAATGGGGCTGATATTGGTGTTTCTTGGGATGGTGACTTTGATCGTTGTTTTTTCTTTGATGAATTAGGTCAGTATATCGACCCCTATTACGTCGTGGGTTTGTTAAGCGAGGCGTTTTTAAGTCAAACACCGGGCGAACGCATTGTTCATGATATTCGTCTGGCCTGGAACTCTGAAGAGGTAATCAAAGCAGCTGGTGGGGTATCTTGTCCCAGTAATTCTGGGCATTCATATATGAAGGCAACCATGCGAAAGGCCGATGCAATTTATGGCGGCGAAACGACAGGGCATCATTACTTTAGAGATTTCTATTATTGTGATAGCGGCATTTTGCCTTACTTAATGATGTTAAAAGTGCTGTCAGGGAGCGATCTAACACTTTCGCAACGAGTTGCTGCAAGAAAAGCGGCTTTTCCTTGCAGCGGTGAAATTAATCTAGCGATCTCTAGGTCTGCTCAATCTGTTATTGCCGCGATTGAAAAGTATTATGAAGACGAATGTCAGGATGTTAATTATCTGGATGGCTTGAGTATGTCGTTTGCTGAATGGCGCTTTAACTTAAGGTCGTCTAATACCGAGCCGTTGTTGCGTTTGAATATTGAGAGTAGAGGGGATGAAAGGCTTGTCGCTCTGAAACGCGATGAGTTGTTAGCGTTGATTGGTGGTTTTGATCAGAGTGATGGTTATTAGTCGCTAGTCTCGAGTCGCTAGTCGTTAGTCTCTAGTTGCTAGTCGTTAGTCGCTAGTCGTTAGTCTCGGGTCTCGAGTCGGTAGTCACTAGTATTTCGCCGGCTTTAGCCATCTGACACAAGGTGTAAATAACGCCGCCTCAACTTGTGGGAGGCGGCTTTAGCCGGCGACAATTCATTTTTTAGATTTTCTTAGGCCCTAACCACTTACTACCATCCACATTGGCGGCCTTGGTTTTGTTCATCGAGCCAGGTTTTCAGTGGCGCAAAATAATTAGCAATAGAGCCACCATCCATTTGACGGGTACCTGCAATGGCTTCCAATGCATCCGGCCAAGGTTTACTCATACCCATTTCTAAAAGGGCATTGAGGGCTTTGCCTGCATCTTTGTTACCGTAGATAGTACAGCGATTAATTGGGCCTTGGTCACCAGCAATCTTGCAAAGGGCTTCGTGTAATTGAAATTGCAGAATATGCGCAAGGAAGTAACGTGTATAAGGTGTGTTACCTGGGATGTGGTATTTTGCACCAGGATCAAACGCATCTTCAGAGCGTTCTACCGGCGCGCGAACACCTTGATATTTTTCACGAAGTTCCCACCAAGCTTTGTTGTAGTCTTTTGGCTCAACTTCACCAGAGAACACTTTCCAGCGCCATTGGTCGATCATTAAACCAAAGGGCAGGAAGGCAATTTTTTCAAGGGCGAGTTGCATCAACATGCCTATGTCGTTGCTTTCGTCAGGGATATTTTCAATCAGACCAATTTGCTTGAGATATTTGGGTGTAATTGATAGCCCAATGGTATCACCGACAGCTTCATGGAAGCCGTCATGCGCTGAACCGCGGTATAGCAAAGGTTGGTTTTTGTAAGCTCGTTGATAGTAATTATGGCCAAGCTCATGGTGCACGGTTTGGAAGTCCTCACCGGTTCTCTGGGTACACATTTTGATGCGAATATCATCTTTGTCATCAATGTCCCAGGCTGATGCGTGACAAACAACTTCGCGATCTTCAGGCTTGGTAATTAAAGAACGTTCCCAAAAAGTTTCTGGCAGTGGATCAAAACCTAACGAGCTAAAGAAGGCCTCGCCTGTTTTGACCATTTGAATTTCGTCGTAGCCTTTTTCTTCAAGGGCTTTAGTGATATCAACGACCTGCATTTCTTGCTTGGGTTTGACGATATCATAGATATTTCCCCAGCTTTGCGCCCACATATTGCCTAGCAAATGTGCGGGTATTGCCTTGTCTTGTGGCACGATATCGTTGCCGTAATAATTACCTAGCTCTGCTCTTACATGACAATGTAATGCGTCGTAGAAAGGTTTTACCTGACCCCATAAACGGTCCAGTTCGCTAGCAAATTCATCCCCAGGCATATCGTATTTTGCCCGCCATAAATCGCTTAAATCATCGAATCCTAATTCTTTAGACCCTTCGTTGGCTATTTCGACCTGACGGGTATAAAGCGGCTTCATTGGTGGTGAAATCTCACGCCAGCCAGTCCAAATATCGAGTAACTCTTGTGGGTCGCGCGAGTTAGCTAGAATCGTCGTCATGTCATTTAGGTTGAGGCAGGTGCCATCGGTCTTGCAGTATTTACCTTTGCCATACAAACCATCGAGTTCAGTGCCAATTTTTGCTAATTCAGCTGATTTAGCAGCGTCAGCGGGGGCGGGCAACGTTAGAGATTGTTTGAGAAGTTCAAGTTGTCGGCGGGTATCGGCATCGACATCAACGCCATTAAATTGTGCTGCGTCGACAGCATATTTTACTGCAGCAGAACTCAGTTTCTCGCCTAGCAGGGCGCTAATCGCGGCGCTGTCATCAGTAATGAAATTAGAGTAAACCCAGGCTGCCTGAACCGCGGGGAGCTGCAATTCTTCAAGGTGTGCTTGTGAATCTGCAAGAAATTGTTTTGCTTCAGTAGCTGTGGGGGTGCGATTGTCGGTGCTGCTATTACATGCAGCAAGTGTGCTAAGTGCAAGCACAAAGACTCCTCGCTTAAATTGGCTTAGCGATGTCATAACTCTCCTCAATATTATTTGTGTTACAGGGCGATGGCGAACAGCATTAAACCCAAGAGTATGCGGTATATCATAAATGGCATCATTCCTATGCGGTCGATAAATGCCAAGAAGGTCTTAATGCATATATAAGCAGTGATACCTGAGACCAATGTACCAAGGGCTATATCGCCCCAATTTACTGCGTGTGTGCTGCCTATAAGTTCGGCTGTCTTTAAGGCGCCTGCTGCTAAAATAAGAGGAACGGATAGCAGAAAGGAAAATTGAGCTGCTGATTGACGATTAAGGCCTAATAGCAGTGCCGCTGTGATTGTGATGCCTGAGCGAGATGTCCCTGGAATTAAGGCTAATGCTTGAGCAATACCAATAAGAATGGCTGCGGCTAGGGTCATATCTGCAAGGTCGAGTTTGCGGCTGCCAAATTTATCTGCCCAGCCTAAACACAATCCAAAAACAATAGTTGTCGTACCGATCACCGTCATTGTTCGAAGATTTTCTTCGATAAATCCGTCAGCAAAAAATCCGATCAATGCGGCAGGGATTGTCGCGTAGATTACCTGCCAGCCCAATTTAGACTCAGGACTTTTTACGCCTTTAAAAATACGCATCAGCCAGCCATGAGAGGTATTCCAGATATCTTGTTTAAAATACCAGACCACGGCAATAAGTGAGCCTATGTGTACTGCCACATCAAAGGCTAAGCCTTGATCTGGCCAACCCAGTAACTGCGAAGGCAAAATGAGATGGCCTGAGCTAGAAATAGGTAAAAATTCGGTTAAGCCCTGAACGATGGCCAGTATGAGTGCTTGGTAGAGTTCCATTGATAGCCTTAAGCTTTGCGTTCAACCGCTAATTTGGCGAGCCTTGCCATTTGAGCGGTGTAAGCATTTTGAGGAAGTGCCTTTAAGCACGAAAGGGCTAAGTCGCTGTATTTGACCGCCATGTCATAAGTGTAATCAAGTGCGCCACAGCTTTGGACATCACTGGCAATTAGTGTGAGCTGGCTGGCGTCTTTTTGAAGTATCGCTTGTTTTACGCGCTCTGCTTGCTCGGTAGTACCAACTTGCATAGTACGAATAAGGGGTAGGGTGGGTTTGCCCTCGGCAAGGTCGTCGCCAAGGTTTTTGCCCATCTCGGCAGGGTCGCCACTATAATCCAGTACATCGTCGATTAGCTGGAATGCTATGCCAAGGTTCAAGCCATAATCATAGAGTGTTTGAGCACATTCGCTACTTGCGTTGGCAAGCATGGCTGCCCCTTGAGTGGCTGCTGCAAATAACACAGCTGTTTTTGTGGTGATCACCTGCAGGTAGGCATCTATGTCTGTATCGGGATTACCGGCTTTAGTGAGTTGTAACACTTCGCCTTCAGCGATGGTATTTGTGGTGTCGGATATGAGGCGCATGATCTCAATATCGCCGAGCTCCACTAATAATTGAAAAGCACGGGAATAAATAAAGTCACCGACTAACACGCTTGGCGCATTACCGAACTGAGCATTAGCAGTTGGCCGGCCACGACGTAAACTTGAGACGTCGACAACGTCATCGTGTAACAGGGTAGCTGTATGTAAGAACTCGATGACAGCGGCGAGACTGATGTGTTGCTTGCCTTGATATCCAAGAGCTCCAGCGCTCAGTAATACCAGCATTGGACGCAAACGTTTCCCACCCGCATCAATAATATAGTGGCCAATATTTTCGACCATGGGCACGCGCGAATGAAGCTTTTCAACGATGTGGGTGTTAACGGACTCGAAATCTTTGCTGACGAGTTCTCTGGCTTGTTGCATGCGGAGTCTGTCCTTGCTAGCTGTGTTCTTGCAAAAAGGCTAATATTAGCACTGTTTTTGCGTGCAGTAAGGTGGAATTGCCTCATATTTGTGACTTATTTTGCAAAGCTTCAATAAATTATTGATTGAATGTATTTAAGTGCTTGCTATAGGTGGGTTGAATGAATATAATTCGCGACCCTGAAATTCGTAAAACCTATCCCATTGTGGGTTAGTGCCTGATTTGCCCAATGTAAATGCCGCTCTGTGGCATTCCAAATCGCGAATCGCAGGATGCAAACAGGCCATTATCGGAGTAAAACATGTACGCGATTATTAAAAGTGGTGGTAAACAACACCGTGTAGTTGAGGGCGAAACCCTTAAACTCGAAAAAATTGAAGCCGAAACTGGTGCAACAATCAACTTCGACGAAGTTTTGATGGTTGGCGCTGGCGCTGATGTTAAAATTGGTCAACCAGTTGTTGCTGGTGCTAAAGTGACTGCTGAGATCGTTTCTCACGGTCGTCACGACAAAGTAACTATTATCAAGTTCAAGCGTCGTAAGCACTACCGCAATCAAGCTGGTCACCGTCAGTGGTACACTGAAGTTAAAATCACTGGTATCAGTGCATAATCTGTTAAGTTAGGAGAAATACAATGGCTCACAAAAAAGCTGGTGGTAGTACCCGTAACGGTCGCGATTCCGAAAGTAAACGCTTAGGTGTTAAGCGCTTTGGTGGTCAGCAAGTTTCTGCTGGTAGCATCATTGTTCGTCAACGTGGTACAAAATTCCACGCTGGTGCTAACGTAGGTATGGGTAAAGATCATACTTTGTTCGCAACCACAGACGGTGCTGTTGAGTTCGTGGTCAAAGGACCTAAGAACCGCAAATACGTGAACATTGTTAGCGCATAATTCAGCGCCAATGATCTTCACGAAAGCCTCGTCCTTGACGGGGCTTTCTTGTTTTGGGCGAAAGGTAAGGCCCGAGGATGAAGTGTTATGAAATTTGTCGATGAAGCAAGCATTATCGTAGAGGCCGGTCGAGGTGGAAATGGCTGCTTAAGTTTTCGTCGTGAAAAATTTATCGCTAAGGGTGGTCCCGATGGCGGTGATGGCGGCGATGGCGGCAGTGTTTTTCTTGAGGCTGACATCAATCTAAATACCATGGTCGATTATCGCTTTACACGTCGCTTTAGAGCGCAAAGTGGTATGAGTGGTGGTAGTAAGCAGTGTACTGGTGCGAGTGGCGATGATCTTGTGCTAAAGGTTCCCGTCGGTACAACAGTTATTGATGAAGATACTCGTGAAGTGTTGGGCGATTTAACTGAAGCTGGTCAACGCTTGTTAGTCGCGCAAGGTGGTTTTCATGGCCTGGGTAATACACGTTTTAAATCAAGTACTAACCGTACACCTCGTCAGACAACGACAGGTACTGATGGTGAAAAACGTAACCTGAAACTTGAGATGAAAGTACTGGCCGACGTTGGACTACTAGGTATGCCTAATGCTGGTAAATCTACGCTTATTCGGGCTGTTTCTGCGGCTACACCTAAAGTTGCAAATTATCCGTTCACTACGTTAGTACCTAATCTTGGTGTGGTGAGTATCCAAAAATATCGCAGTTTCGTGATGGCTGATGTCCCTGGTGTCATCGAAGGAGCTTCTGGCGGTGCGGGTTTGGGTATTCGCTTTTTGCGCCATTTGACAAGAACGCGTTTGATTTTGCATGTCATTGATATTGCTCCCTTTGATCTTACTGATCCAGTGGCATCTGCAGTTGCGATTGCCAATGAGATCGAATACTTTAGCCCTACATTGGCAGGACGTGATCGCTGGTTAGTGCTAAACAAAACTGATTTGCTTGATGAAGATGCGCTTGCAGAGGTAAGAGAAAATCTACTCGAAGCATTGGATTGGGATGGCCCGGTCTATGAGATTTCAGCGATTGGCGCGGTCGGTACACAGCGTATGTGCGAAGATATCATGGTGTATCTGGATGAGTGCCGCGAAGCTGAGGCAGAAAACCCTGAGCTTGCAGCTCAAGAGTTAGCCCAGCAGCGGGCTATGCAAGAAGAAGCGCGCGAACAAATTGAAAGTCTGCGTCGCCTTAAGCGTGCCGAAGCACGTGGTGAGTTCGATGAAGATGATGATTTTGATGATTGGGATGACGACGACTACGATGTCGAAGTCGAGTACGTGCATTAAGAGAAGTTAGCAGCATGGATCAGGCTCGAGCAGGTTTAATCAAAGGTCGCCGTTGGGTGATTAAAATTGGCAGTGCACTGCTTACCAACAATGGCAAGGGTTTGGATCAATCTGCCATGCAGGCCTGGGTTGAACAAATGGCTGAGTTGGCGAATGCTGGCTTTGAGATTGTGCTGGTATCCTCAGGCGCTGTTGCCGCGGGCATGGGTGTTTTGGGTTGGCATAAGCGTCCAGAGGCTATCAATGAATTGCAGGCTGCAGCGGCCGTTGGTCAAATGGGTTTAATTCAATGCTATGAACAGATGTTCAAACAGCATAGTGTTCACACCGCTCAAATTCTGCTTATCAACGATGATCTTGCTAACCGCAAACGTTATCTCAATGCGCGTTCAACATTAAAAACCCTTATCAAGCATCGTGTCATTCCTATCGTCAACGAGAATGATACGGTGGCGACGGATGAAATTCGCTTTGGTGATAATGATACATTGGCTGCCATGGTTGCTAATTTAATCGATGCTGATGGTTTGATTATTATGACCGATCAACTTGGATTATTTGATTCTGATCCGCGCAATAACCCTGAGGCAAGGCTCATTTCGCAAGCTTTTGCGGACGACGATGCGTTAGATGGTATGGCAGGTGAAAGTAAAGGTGCGCTCGGCCGCGGCGGTATGTATACCAAATTGCGTGCGGCGCGATTGGCAGCTCGATCTGGCACGTCAACAATCATTGTGGGTGGTTCGCAGCCTGAAGTTTTGCGTCGAATTTTTGCAGGGGAAGAGCTAGGTACCTGCTTAGAGGCTCGTCAAAAGCCGTGGGCTGCTCGTAAACAATGGTTGGCAGGATTGTTATCAGTCGCTGGTAGAATCACTCTTGATGATGGCGCAGTAAATGTATTGCATCAGCATGGAAGAAGTTTGCTGCCCGTTGGTGTTGTCGCTATTTCAGGTGATTTTGAGCGTGGCGAGGTGGTTGATTGTGTTAACCAAGAGGGTAAGGTAATCGCCCGGGGGCTGATAAACTACAGTTCTGATGAGGCCACAAAAATCTTGCGCAAGAGTAGTACTGAGTTAACTGCCATTCTAGGTTACGAAGGCGATCATGAAATGATTCACCGCGATAATTTGGTGCTAGTCGCTAGTCGCTAGTCGCTAGTCGCGAGCTGCATTTCTGATCCAGCTCTTCAATCATTCTTAGTGACATTCCCCAGATCATAAATCCCCTGTACATAAAACAAGGGAGCGCATGATCAATGTCTTGATGATGAATCTCAAAATATTTACGCTTACCCGGTTGGCGGAAAAGTTCAAGTGGTATCCATGCAATCTCGGCGACTTCTTCATTGGGGTGAAAGTCGGGCATTGTATGCAGGTGAAAAACAAAAGGTGTTACTACCAGAGGCATTACGCGGCCAGCGCCCGTTGCATGAATATCATCCAGTCGATGTATGTAGGTTGAGTGTGGTGCGATATCTACACCGATTTCCTCCTGGCATTCGCGCATAGCGGTCGCCAAAATGTTTGCATCATGTTGCTCCATTCTTCCGCCGGGGAATCCCATTTGTCCTGACCAAGGGTCACCAATGCGCTCTGCCCGCTTGATCATGAGTAGTTCTAGTCCCTTAGAACCTTCATGTAGGCAAATAGCCACTGACGAGCGCTTAAAGATATGTCGTTGTGGATGTTTGTTGGGCGCGTGATGTGGTAGGCGTCTTTTTATCTGGTCTATGTTTAGCAAAATACTTCCTTAGAGCAATAAACAACAAGCATACCAAAGCCTAATATCAAGATATAACTAATTCATGGCATAATAAGTTTTGTTTTGATCAATATACTTAAAAAAACGGAAACCCCATGAAAGACTTTTATATTGCTCCTTCTATTTTGTCTGCTGATTTCGCTCGTTTAGGTGACGAAGTGGCCGATGTGTTGCGACTCGGCGCAGATATTGTTCATTTTGATGTAATGGATAATCACTACGTTCCTAATTTAACGTTCGGACCGATGATATGTAAGGCCCTTCGTGACTATGGCATCACTGCACCTATTGATGTGCATCTTATGGTAAGTCCTGTGGATAGCTTGATTGTGGAATTTGCTAAGGCGGGCGCTAGCTATATCACGTTCCATCCAGAGGCTTCACAGCATGTGGACCGCTCTTTGCAGTTGATTAAAGATCACGGATGTAAGGCTGGTCTGGTATTCAATCCAGCCAGTGGTCTAGAAAAGGCAAAATATGTCATGGATAAACTAGACATGATTCTATTGATGTCGGTGAACCCTGGTTTTGGCGGCCAAAAGTTCATTCCAGCAACGCTAGATAAATTGCGCGAGGCGAGAGCAATGATTGATGCTAGTGGTTTGGACATACGTTTAGAAATCGATGGCGGTGTGACAACGCAAAACATTGCAGAGATCGCTGCAGCGGGCGCCGATACCTTTGTTGCTGGTTCAGCAATTTTTAATGCGCCATCGCGCGCTGACTCTATTGCAGAAATGCGTCGTCAATTGGCCGGTGCGTTGAAATAATAGGTAAATCATCATATTTACACTGGGTGGGCTTTGTATTGCTGTTAACAGCAGTTACAATGCCCTTTCAAAATTAAAGGTGTTAGCCGTGTTCGGAAACAAATTTCAACAAAATCTCATAATGCCTAGGCGCCGGAACAATGGGTGTTGGCGATGGTCGTTAATCTAATCCCAGCCATCCCAAAAACCTTAGAGAAGCTTTAATGACACCTGAACAATTTCAAAGTTACATAGCCCAAGGCTATAACCGCATACCCCTCATTCATACGGTTTTGGCCGATATGGATACTCCGTTATCGTGCTACAACAAGCTTGCTCGAGGGGCATTTTCCTATTTGTTTGAGTCCGTTCAGGGCGGAGAAAAATGGGGGCGTTACTCTATTATTGGTTTGCCTTGTAAGACGGTATTGGCATGTCGTGGACACGAGGTCACAGTTACAGTTGATGGCGAGGTTGTTGAGCGGGCTGAATATCAAAATCCCTATGATTTTGTTGAGGTTTTCAAAGATCGCTATAACGTACCTGACATTGAAGGTATGCCAAGGTTCCATGGTGGATTGGTAGGTTATTTTGGTTACGATACCGTTCGTTATGTTGAGCCCAAGCTCGCTAAGTCAGTGCCTTTCGATGATCTAAATACCCCTGATATTATGTTGATGGTGTCAGACGAGGTGCTTGTCTTTGATAACTTGAAAGGGACAATTTCGATTATCTGTCATGCCGACGCTAGTCAGTCTGATAGCTATGAAAAAGCACAGGCACGTATAGCTCAGTTGAGTGCGAAACTGGCTGAACCAACACCTCGATTACCTAATTTAAATATAAGTGACGACCAGGGTGGTATCGCTGAATCGGCTTTTGAGTCGCAGTTCGGCCGTGAGGCCTACATGGCTGCTGTTGAAAAAATTCGTGAGTATGTGTTGGCCGGTGATTGCATGCAGGTGGTGCCATCGCAGCGCATGAGTGTGAAGTTTGATGTTGATCCGATGCATTTATATCGTGCGCTACGTCATCTCAATCCGTCACCGCATATGTATTTTATGGAGATGGATGATTTCCATATTGTTGGCTCTTCGCCTGAAATTCTAGCGCGTGTTGAAGATGATGTTGTCACTATTCGTCCTATTGCAGGAACCCGTCGTCGTGGTCATAACGAGGCAGAGGACTTAGCTCTAGAACAAGAGTTATTAAATGATCCAAAAGAGATTGCGGAGCATTTAATGCTGATTGACTTGGGCCGCAACGACGTCGGTCGTGTTGCTGAAACTGGTTCGGTTGAGTTAACTGAAAATATGATTGTCGAGCGTTACTCGCATGTCATGCACATTGTTTCAAATGTGGATGGTAAATTGGCTAAAGGTCTTTCAGCTTTGGATGTTTTGCAGGCTTCATTACCCACCGGGACCTTATCTGGTGCACCAAAAATTCGTGCGATGGAAATCATAGACGAAGTGGAAACCGTAAAACGCGGTGTTTATGGCGGCGCTGTCGGATACATATCTTGGAAAGGTAATATGGATAACGCTATTGCCATTCGAACGGCGATTATTAAAGACAAAATACAATTAATGAAAAAAGGATCCATTTTTGGCTTTGTTTCTAAAATTTTTTTTATCTTTTCGCTCATTTATCAAATAATATATTTTACAAGTTTCAAGCTCACAAGTAATAGTAACTATGAGAATTTTTGGGTCAACGCGCTCTTGCGGCGTCATCGATTGCACAATTGCTTTTGTGCGAGTGATCTCGCTTTCATCAAAGGTTTCTATCTGTTTTTTCATCGCTCCAGCACCAGGGCGCATGCTCAGGAACTTACCCAT
>JALRIU010000283.1 GCA_023255355.1 Pseudomonadales bacterium
CATGGACTATGAAATGCCCATCATGGATGGTATCACTGCGGTTAAACGCATCATGCAGGCCAACCCGACCCCCATTCTCATGTTTTCATCGCTTACTCATGAGGGCGCAAGGGTTACTCTTGATTCTCTCGAGGCTGGTGCCGTTGACTTCTTGCCCAAGCATTTTGAGGATATTGCGCAGAATTCTGAAGATCTAAAACGTCGTTTGCATAATATGATTCTGCAGGTATCCAAGGCGCATACGCCTAGAAGATCGTCGATAATGTCATCAGCTCCAACGAGCTCTGTGACAAGGCCAGCTGCCAAAATAACCACGACTACAACAACCCCAAGTATCAAGCCTAATCCATCAACGCCTGCTATGGTTGGTGGTAAAGCCCCAAATGTCATAAATCATCCTGTTAAGTTAGTTGCTATAGGAACATCAACAGGCGGACCGGTCGCCCTGCATCAAGTTCTTACGCAAATACCGGCCAATTTCCCAGCCCCCATTGTATTAGTCCAACATATGCCGGCAAGTTTTACCCCAGCATTTGCAGAGCGTCTGAATAAGGCCTCAAAAATCACTGTTAAAGAAGCCGTCGATGGTGACGTATTGCGACCTGGAGTAGCCCTTTTGGCACCAGGCGGGCAGCAGTTAATGATAAGCAGTCGTGGCCAGGTAAAAGTACTTCCTGGTGATGAAAGATTGCATTACAAGCCTTGTGTTGATGTGACCTTTGGCTCAGCAGCCAATGTTTTTGGTCGTGATGTCTTGGCAATTATTCTTACTGGCATGGGTGCTGATGGCACTGAAGGCGCTCGTCTTTTGAAAGCACAAGGGGCAACAGTATGGTCACAAGATGAGGCCACTAGTGTGATATATGGTATGCCCATGGCTGTAGCAAAAGCTGGACTAACAGATGCGGTATTACCGCTTGACGCTTTCGCCAGCACCATGGCTAAGTTGGTGAAGTAAGATGGATTTTTTGAGTATCCTCGGCATTATCCTCGCCTTTGTGGCAATTTTGGGGGGCAACCTCCTCGAGGGTGGTACCGTAGCGGCGCTCGCTAATTTTCCTGCTGCGTTTGTGGTCATTGGCGGTACAGTGGCGGCGGCAGCTGTACAAACACCTTGGCAGGTCTTCAGCCTTGCGTTAAAGCGTTTTTCGTCGGTTTTTCTATCTCATGTTACCCCTATTAATGCTATCCAAGAAAAGGTCTTGAATTGGGCCCAGGTAACACGTCGAGATGGTCTTCTTGGGCTTGAGGATTTGTCTGACGGTGAAAAAGATGGTTTTGCTAAGATGGCCTTGGAACTACTGATCGATGGTGTGGATGCACACCAAATTCGCAATCAGCTTGAATTTGAATCTTACTTGATTGAACAACGTGAAAATGATGCTGCCAAGGTCTTTGAGGCCATGGGCGGTTATGCGCCTACCATAGGCATTATTGGCGCGGTGATGGGCTTGATCCAGGTGATGGGTAATCTACAAGATCCAAGTATGTTAGGTGATGGCATTGCGCTTGCTTTTGTAGCAACGATATACGGTGTGGCATTGGCTAATTTATTGATGCTGCCTGTTGCGTCTAAGCTTCGCTATCGCGCTCGCCGCGAAGGTCTTTTTAGACAAATGATTGTCGATGGTACCTGTGCGATTCACGACGGTGATAGTGTGAGAATGATCGCCGCAAAACTTGGAACCTATAACCGCGTGGCCGGTTAAGGCATCAGCTTATGCGGCGCCGATTTCTTCCCGTAGAAGAGCCACATGCTAATCACGAGCGGTGGTTAGTATCTTACAGTGATTTTGTCACTCTGTTATTTGCCTTTTTCGTCGTGATGTATTCTCTCTCTCAGATGAGTGACGAAGATTTTACTGTTGTTAGTCAGTCTCTCAGTCTTCGGTTTGCCAATAGTTCGCATATCCATAATGAACTTGTCGCCAATAATCTTGGTGCTACAGCGAATCAGACGATTCTAGAGGGGCAGGATTTTGCCGCTGAAGCAGGTAACGTTGAGTTAACGCCATCTCAAATCGACCAAACTCCTGAGCAGTCAAGCCCATCCCCTGAAGTGCTTAATAACCTTAAACAGAATATCGAACAGGTCTTTCAGAATACGCCTGAGGAAGGCTTGGTAGGAATCTTTGGTAGTGAAGAATGGCTTGAAATTGAATTGCCATCAGAGGTGATATTCAATCCAGGTAGTAGCCAATTTAGCTCACGTGGCAAACAAATAATTCAAAGTATGGCTAACCAAGTAAAAGATATTCCAAATGCAATCAGAATTGAGGGGCATACTGATAATTCCCCGCTTAACAATACCGAGTTTAGTTCGCATTGGGCGTTATCTACAGCCAGAGCATCAAGTGTAGCTGAGGTTTTTCAGCTACAGGGGATTAACCCAGTGCGTATTGCTGCGATTGGTTATGGTAAATATCAGCCGATTACCAGTAACAGTAGTCAGCTAGGTCAAATGGTTAATCGCCGTATCAGTCTAGTTATTTCAAAGGATGCTTCACCCCGTCCAAATCGAATTGGTATAACACCAGAAACTGATGTTGAAACTAAAGCTCCCCCTGCAGTATTTAAATCTTGGGTAGACGAAGTCTCTGCTGCACTTGGCAAAAATTCAAATACTCAGCGAGCTGATGAACCGCTAAAACAGCCTGATGGTGTCAATATTATCCGTAAAGAAGATGGCAGTTTGTTATTTACCAACGAATAACCATAAGTGGTCTAAAAATTGCTTTTTAATAGATAACAATGTCAATGTGTCGAGGTTTTGTCGTGAAAGTATGGGCTATTTCAAATCAAAAAGGTGGTGTGGGTAAAAC
>JALRIU010000227.1 GCA_023255355.1 Pseudomonadales bacterium
GCCCATATTGACATCGGACACTACCATATCGACATGCTGTCGCTGCATTGTTGCAAGAGCTGCCTCTCCTGAATCAACCGCCAAACAATGATAACCGGCCAATTCAATGGTATCGCTAATGGCCTCTCGAAGATGGCGATCGTCCTCCACAACGAGGATGGTTGCAGTATTTGTCATAACTAAATCTCCGTGTCATTGATTAAGGGCAAACAAACACCTACCCTTGCGCCTACTTGGCCTCGTTCAATTAAGAAACGTCCATTGTGTGCCGATGCAACAGAGCGAACGACCGATAAGCCCAAACCCGTGCCGGTAGACTTAGTGGTAAAGAAAGCCTCTTGAATACCTGCCAAGGCCTCCTTACTAAAACCGGGGCCATTGTCTTCAACCCAAAAAGTTGCCTCTTGAGCATGCTCATTAAAATCGACCAAGATATGAATACAGCATTGCGATTCGGTCAAATCTTGGTCATCCATAGCCTGACAGGCGTTTTGAATAAGATTGCTCAAAGCGCCTAACAGAATATCTTTATTACACTGAACGCTATAATTTTCGGCAGCCTTTGGCATCGTAGTATGCAATGTAAAACCAAACTCATGACAAAGGTCATCATTTTGCTGCTGTATATGATCAACAATTTCAGCAACTGAAACCTCGTGGCATAAATCCACTTCGCCTCGAGCAAAAACAAGCATGTCGCGAACTTGTGATTCTAGATTTTGTAAGCGAGTCAAAATTTTATTAGCAAATCGCTGAGTTTGATCATGATTAAGTTTTTCATTGCTAAGATGATCGGCATACAACATTGCCGAAGAAAGCGGCGTCCTAATTTGATGAGCCAGTGAAGACATCATTTTACCCATCGCAGATAAACGCTGATGGCGAGATAGCATACTTTGTAGGCGACGAGCTTCAGTTTGATCAGTTAACAGAACAATCTGGCCCTCACCGTCTGGCAATGAACTCGTCGAAAGACTCAAGCGTCGACCGTCTTTTAATGAAATTTCACATCCATCATCGCTGCGTGGAGCAAAATTACGCTTAATGATATCGAACCAACGTTCACCTCGAAGTGGCTCACCCAAGAACCTAATAGCGACAGGATTGCAATCACTGACTTTACCGTATTTATCAATCAGCACAACGCCACCGGGAAGAATATCCAACAACCCAGAAAAACGTTCGCTCAAAGCCTGTTTGTCACGCTGAGCCTTATCCACTTCCTGGTTAACACGATTCAATTTATCAGTAAGCTCACACACTCTATCTTCTAAAACATGATATGAGCGGCTCAACTGCTGAGACATGGCGGTAAAACTATCCACCATGGTATCCAAGGTCTTTTCATGCTTACCATGCGACTGGCGAACAACATGCGGCGCAAAATTGGCTATATTGTTTTCAACAGATTTCAACTGTGGCATACGGGCCTCACAATGATGACTTTGTCTAACACTGAGCAAACGATATGCCAAATAAATTTTTTTCAATTAATACAGCAAGTTAAAAATTTTATGTCAAGTTTATGACGCCGGATGGTTAGTGGTAAGTGCTGAGTACATAGTGCTGAGTGCTGAGTGTTGTCGCCGGCTAAAGCCGCCGATATAAACCAATAGGAAACAACTGCAAAAATGTGGGAGGCGCGAGCCGGATCAAATCGTCTGGAACGATTTGACGATGCGATAGCTACTGCGAAGCAGCGAGCACAAGGACGTGCGAGTCAATCTAACCGGCGTAGCCGCTCGATTCCAACAAGATACTCAAAAAAATGCGTTGAATCAATTTAGAAAAGAAGTGGAGGCGCGAGCCGGATCAAATCGTCTGGAACGATTTGACGATGCGATAGCTACTGCGAAGCAGCGAGCACAAGGACGTGCGAGTCAATCTAACCGGCGTAGCCGCTCGA
>JALRIU010000042.1 GCA_023255355.1 Pseudomonadales bacterium
ACGTAAAAACACCCGCAGGCTTATCAATCAAAGCGCCTGTCATCCAGAGATTACTCGACGTTTCAATAAAGTATTTAAGCGGTGCAGCCATATTGCCGAATCGTGTTGGCGACCCAAGGGCCAGACCAGCACAATGAGCAAGATCATCTAATTCACAATATAAAGGGCCGTCATCAGGAATGGCATTAGCATCGGGCTGAGTATCAGGCGAAACCGGCTGCACAGTTCGTAGGCGAGCATCAATGCCATTGACAGACTCGACGCCGCGAGCAACTTCTTTAGCCATTTGCAAGGTGGAACCACCGCGAGAGTAGTACAGTATAAGAATGTAAGGTCGTTCCACTTAGAATAACTCCTCAATGTTTTCTGGGGGACGCCCCAAAACAGCCTTATCACCCTTAATAACGATAGGGCGCTCAATTAATTTAGGATGATTTAGCATAGCAGCAATAAGATCAGCTTCACTCAGCGATGCATCGCTTAGATTTAAATCTTTATAGGCATCTTCACCTTTTCGCAATATCGCTCGTGCAGATATCCCTAGTTTTGCTAGTACAGATTTAAGCTCTGTTGCATCAGGTGTTTGTTCAAGGTAAAGAACAATCTCTGGCTCAACGCCTCGATCTTGAAGCAGCTGCAAGGTTTGTCGCGACTTACTACAGCGCGGGTTGTGATAAATCGTAAATTCGCTCATGATGCCTCCTAATTAATGCAACCATTATACATATTCGAAGGAGTCCTATGTACCGTTACATACGTGTTAATCTTTTTGTTTTATTCGGTCTTATAATGGCCCTAATGGGTTGCTCACAGAATGCTCAGTTTCACTATGCTAATGGAGATTCAGGACGGCTAACTGATTTTCAAGGTCGCATAACCGTCGTCAATTATTGGGCAGAATGGTGTAAACCCTGCCTTAAAGAAATTCCAGAGTTAAGTGAACTCCATCATAGCTTCGATGATGTTGAGGTTATTGCCATTAACTGGGACGGTATCGCCGGTGAACCACTTAATTTAGCAGCTGAAAAATTGGGCATCGACTTTCCTATGATCATTGAGGATATTAGCCCGCTACTCAACAAGAAAAAGCCAGAAGTTTTACCCACCACCTACATTTTTGATACATCAGGAACGCTGATAGCAACACTAGTGGGTCCGCAGACATTAACCAGCTTAACAAAAGCTATAGGCAAATAACGCAATATGAAACTCAATAAATCCTATGGTTTTATCCTTGCAGGGATCTTTTTCATTATATCCTCGCTGATAGGAAAGACTGATAGCGGAATGGTAGCGGTAGGTTTCAGTTTTATTGCTATTGGAGCTGCGCTAGCAAAAAAAAACGGGCGATAAGCCCGTTTTAGTCACACATTGCATAATGCGAGATTATTCATAAGGGTTAACAAGATCCAAATTGATGCGATGTTCATAACCCTTAACACCTATCGACTTGTCGTTCATGTCTAAATCTTCACCATCTAAAACATTGTGATCAAATTGATAGATAGGCTTAGTTTTACCGGCAATAGCGTCTTGGTCATATTGCTCAGAGGCTGCTGCAACAGGTGCATTCTTATGCTGATAATTTGTCATAGCAGCTGCCCCGTGTTTGCGCTGCAACATCGCCTTCACAACATGTGGTCCAATAACAGAAGCTGAGGCATTGTTACCACCGAACCCCTTGGAGTTGACCACCATGGCATCCATACCTTCAGGGCCAACATTTACGTCAGACATGGAGAAAGACAAATTAGACTGAGCAACATCATCAGCCACATGATCGATTGTCTTAATACCGGGGATAAATCCATATTTCCAAGTGCCCAAACCAGAAACAATCTGATCACCGCCAGCAACACCCAGCGTATGACCAATATATGACTTGATCGCAGCCACTGGCCATTTTTCGATACCAAATGTTTGTGCCACGCGATTCATGATATCCGACTCAGTCACCCTATTTTGTGGTGTGCTGGTACCATGCGCATGAATGTAACTTCTTTTGCGAAGGCCCTCTTCTCCGATGATAGCGCGAGTTATTGCAGCCGCTTTTGAAACCGTTAAATAATTGCCGACGCCTGGACCAGGGATGGATTTTTTATATCCGTCAGCATTCACGTAGACATCCGCAACCGCGCCATAAATATTCGCGCCAAGCTCAAGAGCCAAAGCATCATCACAAAGCACAAGGAACTGCGCACCTTCTGAAAGGGTAAACCCAGCATTCGTCGAGAAAGGTCTCGATGAGCGACGATAATCTGGAGTCGTTCGACCTGGATCGAGTGCTAGTAGTGCTTCGTCTTCGGCAAGCGCGCCCATAGTGCGATAGCCTTCAATAACTTCAGGCACAATCGGCGCTTCAGCACCGCCCACAATAGCAATGCGGCGGCGGCCGCTTTGAATATCTCGAACACCTTGGCGAACGTTGTAAAGGAAGCTACCACAGGCACCAATGACCGCGCC
>JALRIU010000100.1 GCA_023255355.1 Pseudomonadales bacterium
TATAGTCTTGACTCGCTGACATCCACTAGTCCCGAAGACACAAGCAATGAAGGCAAGAAATAGCACATTAACAGGGCTGGCACTATTTTAAAAAAACGAGAAAAGATTGGATGCTGACTGGATGACGAAACGAAAACACCCGCCAGGATCAAGCAGAGCAAGCCAAAGATTACTGCATCGTTATGAATCATTAGTTCCCCGTCAATATGAGTTTATTTACGGGGATTGTACCCTCAAAAAGGATGTTTTACAGGTCTTAAACAGCAACACCTACATCGAGGTTACTAAACCATTCTAAGAACTCTTGGACCATTTCGCCGCGGAACAACCGACCATGTTGTGGTGCCATAAGCTCAATATCGAGTTCTCGCACTCTTGCTATCCAATTATGTTTAGCTCGATTACTCGGCATCCAACGTTGATGGAAACCACGCATATAATCGATGTGTTTAGCAAAATCCTCGACATACAAAGGCGCGGTTTTAATTGGCTCGAGTGCAGCACCTACATCGCCACTCATCAAGATTTTAGCTTTGGCGTCATAGACGTGAAAATTGCCAGATGAATGAAGGTAATGCGCTGGCACAAATTGCAAACTTGAACCATCTAAATCAAACGTACCGCCTTCGTCTTTGAGAGCATGGTATTTGATAGAGTCCATACCAAAGTGAGTAATAAAACTCTCCCATAACCAGGGCGCATAAAGCGTCGCATTGGAAAGTGTTTTATCCCAAAGTCCTAATGATGAAATGATGTCTGGATCTTGGTGAGACGCAAAAAGATATTTTATATTCTCCAGTGGCACATGCCTCAAGACCGCCGCTAACATCGGCGCATACAGCTCAATACCGCCCGGATCAAGAATAATGGCACTATTTTTAGTGGTGACCATGTACTGGTTAGTATCAATAATTTGATCTGGCTTTTCTGGATCGCGTCCCATCATGATCCATTCGTGTTCGTTATCTTTGAAGATACTTATTGAACGCACGTTTTACTCCTAAAATGCATGTAAACAGTCTAAGCAGTGCTTAGCTGCTCGATTGATTGTATTGGATGCGTGAGAGATACCCAGCGCCACGCTGTTGAGATTTTCTCGATAGCTGCCTGCTTGAACCGCCTCTACTTTGGAGGTTGATGCAATAAACGTTGCCGCACGCATTTGATCGGTGATTTCCAACAGCAAGCTCTCGAGTTGACCACATGCCTTTCTGAATTGAATATCGAGATCAGCGAGTTGCTTGTGCTGTAACTGACGCAACGTAATCAACCCAGTCTTGGCTGAGACACCTTCCATTCGAGACAAACTCCAGTCAGTTCGATGTAACAGATCGCGAATATTCGCCGTATTGCGGGCGATATTTGAGATACGTAGCGAAACTCGGTGAACATCTTCAGCAAAATCTATAGTTTTGTGAGCAAATTCATCAATAAAATTGGTAATGACTTTAAACCCTGATGCTAACTCGCCGGCACGAATAGCGAGTACACGTGCATTTTTGGCTGTCAACGACAGCTTTTTGGCTTCCGCTTGAGCGTCATAAAGAGCTGCAGAGATATTAGCAACGACGATAAAAGTGAAGACTTTTTCATCGAGATGAGATCTTGAAACGGTATTTTCTAAATAGGCTGCTTGCACGGCGACATCTCCTTTGGTCACCTAATAATCGGCTATTTTTAAGAATAGTTTAGATCTGTTTTTTTGCAGGAAATATTTTTGAGCAAGATCAAATTCTGTTATTAAACAGTGAAATCAAACCGGTTTAATACTTTGAAATTTGTCATTTTCGAAATCCAAACCAGCGTTAGGATCATCATAAATGGTGCGGTCAAGATCACCGTTCATTTTTGCCACTACTGATGATACTGCGACGTCACCAGTTACATTGACGGTCGTTCTGACCATATCTAACAAACGATCAACACCCAAAAGCATGCCGATGGCTTCTGTTGGTAGATTTACCTGAGTAAGTACCATGGTCAAAGTAACCAAGCCTGCAGCCGGGACCGCAGCAGTGCCAATAGAGGCCAATGTCGACATAAGAATGATGGTTAAATACTGGCTAAAGTGCAAATCAACGCCTGCCATATTAGCGATAAACACCGTCGCAAGGCCCTGCATGATAGCTGTACCATCCATATTTACTGTAGCACCCAACGGAAGACAGAACGATGCTGTGCTTCGACCAATACCTAGGCGCTTGCGGGCAACTTCCATGGTCACTGGTAACGTTGCTGCACTTGATGACGTGCTAAATGCAAATAACATGGCTGGACGCATCTTCAACAATAGGGTCTTAGGATTAAGGCCCGCCATGGCAACGAGTAATGAGTAGGTAATACTCATGTGACCAAGCAAGAGAACTACCATCAATACAAAATAGGTCGCAAGATTGGTAATTGCCTGCAGCCCCAGATCATGAATTACCAGCGTCATAATCGCAAAAACACCCATGGGCGCAAGGTTCATGATTAAAGTGACTAATTTTAAAATAACGTTGTTTAAATCGTTAAAAAAACTGGCAACCCGTTGACCGCTCTCGCCCGCCGCGCTCATCGCTAATCCCATCAAAATAGCAAAAACGATGACTTGTAGCATGTTACCACTGGCCATAGCTTGAATCGGGTTTGCCGCCACTAGACCGCCTAAAACTTGCGACAGCGGCTGTGGAGAAGCACCTGAAAATTCGGCACCACTTGATACAACGCCCGCACCAGGATTAACTAAATTTGCAAAAAACAAACTCATGCTGATCGCTATTGCGGTCGTACAGAGGTAAAGCAACAGACTTTTTCCGCCAATTGAGCCTAGCTGTTTAGGGTCACTCAGACTAGCCGTGCCACAGATCAAAGACACCAAAACCAGAGGCACAACCATCATTTTGAGGGCATTCACAAATAGCGACTTAATCACAGCTAGAGCACCTAAAATGGTGTCGACAAACGCAGACTCTCCCATTTGAGCCAGTAACCAACCCGCAAAAATACCACATAATAAGCCGATAAATATTTTGCTGCTTAAGCTCAGTTTGTTTGAATCTGACAAGAGGTGCTCCAAATTGTGATTATGGCTAGGAAGTCATGTTGATCGTAGGTAAAATGCTTTTGGAATACAAGCCTCAAATAAAGACTATAGAGATTAATCGAATGACAACACCCAATTCAGGCAAACCCGGACACTTAGGTGTGACAAGACTGATCAAAGCTTTTGAAAATTCTATGAAAGGTTTTAAAGCAGGTTACAAATACGAAGAGGCCATTCGTATGGAGATTTGGACCTTAGTCGCGGGCACGCTTTTTTTGTTGTTTATCGATTTACCCGTGCTTGAGCGTTTATTCATGTGGTTTTGCTTGATAATGCTGTTGACTATCGAAGTGCTTAACTCTGCTATTGAAGCAGCTATAGATCGAATTGGCTTTGAATATCACGAACTCAGCGGTCGAGCCAAAGACCTTGGTTCTACCGCTGTGTTTCTTGGCATGGTTTTTACTACCGTCGTGTGGAGTGTCCTGCTAGCAAAACACTATCTCTAGCGATGCCTTAGGACGCTGCCCATCAATTTGTAAGTGAGTAACGAGGCTGCAAAATCGTAGGCATGAAAACCTTCAATTGGTGCAAACTCAACCACATCGAAACCGATAATTTCACGCTGTTTACACAATGACTCAAACAACGAAAGTGTTTGAAACCACCCTAACCCACCAGGCACTGGGGTTCCCGTTGATGGAAAGACGGAAGGATCCATGCCATCAATATCCAGTGTAAAAAATACCTTCTTGGGGAAATTATCGGGCAGGACTAGCTCGCTGACGTTATTCGGAACCAGTTCCTCGGCATCGTAATGATAGACCCCAAAGTCGAGACGTGTTTGCGACTCTTCTTGACAGAACGCGCGAATACCGAGCTGCAACAGCGGAATCCCCATATCGACAGCACGTTTCATCACAGACGCGTGACTCAACTTATCGCCTTCATAGGCATCTCGTAAATCGGCGTGGGCATCGACTTGAACAATACCAAAATCATCGAAACCAGCTCTGCGTAGCCCCTGTAATCCACCGTAGGTAACAGTATGTTCACCACCAAGAATGACCGGCATAGCGCCCTGTTGACAGATTTTATGAGTGGCAGCGGCAATCGCTTCGATAACATCCTCGGCAGGTTGCGAACAATCCACAGGCTCACAAGTGTGGATACCGCATTCTCCCGGATTGGCCTTGCCATCCCACAGCTCTAGCTGCCAGCTGGCTTGCAAAATTGCTGATGGCCCTAAATTAGTACCACCACCATATGAAACGGTTTTTTCATACGGTACAGGTAAAACATGAAAAGCGGCCGATGCCGGCTCCGCCTGAGGAATTTCAGACCCTAAGAAATGAGGGTAATCGGTATCAAATTCTGTTGCGCTCATGGAGGAATCTCAAGAAAGACGGTTTTTAAAATCGTCGTAGCTAAACGTTTTTACGACGCTAAGTGAATCGGTCAATGAATTCCAAACTGCCAAAGCAGGCAGTTTTGTTCCATTAAAGGTAGACGTTTTGACCATGGTATAGTGACTCATATCACTAAACATAAGACGCTGCCCAATTTCCAATGGCTGAGGAAAACTATAATCGCCCATCACATCGCCTGCCAGGCAAGTGAGACCGCCTAAACGATAAGTATGAGCAAATTCTTGTGGCAAACCTGCGCCTATAATGTCAGCTCTATAGGGCATTTCTAGGGTATCAGGCATATGACAGGTGGCACTGCTATCTAAAATAGCTTGCGACAAACTATTCCACCCTATATCGAGTACCTCTGATACCAGCACACCACTGCCAATCACTACGGCTTCGCCGGGCTCAAGATAAACCTGTACATCATATTTAGCAGAAAATTGCTTGATCGCCTCGATTAGCTCGTCAACTTGATAATCGGGTGCAGTGATATGATGCCCACCACCAAAATTCACCCACTTCATGTTATGCAAGAGATCGCCAAAACGTTCTTCTACCGCAGCAATGGTTCTTTCTAAAGGCTTAAAATCTTGCTCGCAAAGGGTATGAAAATGTAACCCACTGATACCTTCAAGTGACGCTTCATCAAGCTGTGAACGGGGAATACCGAGCCTTGACCCAGGAGCACAGGGATCATAAATAGGCACCTCACCTTCTGAATGTTCAGGATTAATACGCAATCCAAATTCAAGCGATGGACGAGCCTTCAAAGCATCTTTTATTAGTGGTTGAAAACGCTGCCATTGGCCACAGCTGTTAAAAACAACGTGATCAGCAAAGGTCAAAATCTCTTGCAAATCTTCAGCCGCAAACGCCGCTGAAAAAACATGCACTTCACCGGGGTAATGTTCTCTCCCGAGACGTGCCTCGTGCAGACCACTAGCACAGGTACCATTTAAATACTGCGCCGTTAGATCGCCAAAGTGCCACATAGAAAATGCCTTGAGTGCTGCAAGAACCTTGGCACCACTTTGATCTGCCACCCGTTTCAAAATAGCGAGATTACGTTCTAAAGCGACCTCGTCCACCACAAAACATGGCGACGGTACGCGCGACAAGTCCAGGCGCGTAAAGTCGGTGAATTGCATGATTTAAATGTCCTGCCCTAGATTCACATCAAGTTTGAAATT
Source organism: Pseudomonadales bacterium (assembly GCA_023255355.1). Classification (GTDB taxonomy): domain Bacteria; phylum Pseudomonadota; class Gammaproteobacteria; order Pseudomonadales; family JAHEIH01; genus JAHEIH01. Next base: position 5,631 of record JALRIU010000100.1, read on the forward strand.
TGGATCTAACTCAACGACCTGCCATGGCAAACCGTACTCATTCATATCGGCAAGAAAAGCATCTGGATCAAGCTGTTCAACATTCCAAACACCAGGCTCACGCCATTTGCCTTCAACAACCATTTTTGAACCGATCATGGCTGGCACACCAGTAGTATATGAAATAGCCTGAGACTTAACTTCAGCGTAGCAAGCTTCGTGGTCACAAATTTGATACAGATAAACAAGACGCTCTTTTCCATCTTTTAGACCACGAACGATACAGCCAATACAGGTTCTACCCTTGGTTCTTGGGCCCAGGGTGGATGGATCAGGCAATAATTTGGCTAGGAATTGAATCGGTACAATTTCCACACCGTTGTATTCAACAGGTTCGATACCTGTCATACCAACGTTGCCAAGCACCTCAAGATGCTTAAGGTAACTATCGCCGAAGCTCATCCAAAATTGTGCACGGCGAAGACTTGGGAAGTTTTTAGATAAAGACTCTAATTCCTCATGATACATGCGGTAAATATTGTATGTTCCGACACCATCTGGGCATTCAAAGCGCGCACGTTTAGACATGGCTGGAGTTGTCACAAACTGCCCTGCTTCCCAATGACAGCACTCAGCGGTCACCTCACGAATATTAATTTCTGGATTAAAGTTGGTCGCAAAAGGATAGCCGTGATCGCCACCGTTCACATCAATGATATCTAGCTCATGAATCTCATCGAAATAATGTTTTGCTAAATAAGCAGTAAAAATATTGGTTGCACCTGGATCAAAGCCACTGCCTAAAATAGCCGTTAGACCAGCTTGCTTAAAACGCTCTTGATAGGCCCACTGCCATTTATATTCAAATTTAGCAGTATCCAAAGGTTCATAGTTTGCTGTA
>JALRIU010000106.1 GCA_023255355.1 Pseudomonadales bacterium
GCGAACCTGATGAGAACGGTCGTCGTCGCCCTGAAATCATTGAAGGTAGTGAGCAAATCATCGAGGCTGATATGGTGTTAGTAGCCTTTGGTTTCAAACCAAGCCCACCAAGCTGGTTCAAAACCATCGATGTACAAACAAATAGCTGGGACGGTGTTGTCGCACCAGAAGAGCAAGAGTTTAAATTCCAAACAACAAATCCAAAAGTGTTTGCCGGTGGTGATAACGTACGTGGCTCCGACCTCGTCGTGACCGCAATCTGGGAAGGCCGTCAGGCTGCAGATGGTATTTTGGATTACCTCAACGTATAAGTTCCAAGGGGTGGTAAAGCTGCCCCTTTCATTTAAGGACCCACAATGAGTCAGCCTGCGCTTCAAAATGACCGCTTTCTTCGTGCATTAAACTGTGAATCTGTTGATGTAACCCCCGTCTGGATGATGCGTCAAGCCGGTCGCTATTTGCCAGAATATCGGGCAACACGTGAAATGGCAGGTGACTTTTTGTCTCTTTGTAAAAACACAGAGCTCGCCTGTGAAGTGACTCTTCAACCTCTCGAGCGCTTTCCGCTCGATGCAGCCATATTGTTTTCAGATATTTTAACCATTCCCGATGCAATGGGCCTAGGTTTGTATTTTGAGACTGGCGAAGGTCCGCGTTTTCGCAAGCAAGTAAGAACGGCCGCAGACGTTGAGGCACTGCCAATCGTCGAAACAGCGAGTGATCTCAGTTATGTCACCGATGCAGTCCGTACTATACGTCGCGAGCTAAATGGTCGCGTGCCCCTCATAGGCTTTTCAGGCAGTCCATGGACACTAGCAACCTATATGGTCGAAGGTGGTTCCAGCAAAGACTTTCGCCGTGCCAAAGCCATGGCTTTTGATACCCCAGAAATCATGCACCAACTACTCGATAAACTAGCGGAAAGTGTTATCGATTATCTCAATGCCCAAATTAAAGCAGGCGCTCAAGCCGTGCAGATTTTTGATACATGGGGTGGTGCGCTAAGCCATGCTGCTTACCACGAGTTCTCATTAGCCTACATGCACAAGATCGTGAAAGGTTTGATTCGTGAAAACGAAGGCCGCAAAGTCCCTGTCATATTGTTTACCAAAAATGGTGGGCAATGGTTAGAATCAATCGCCGCCACCGGTTGTGATGCCGCCGGCCTAGATTGGACAACCGATATTGGCTCAGCACGTCAACGCGTAGGCCAACAAATTGCTCTCCAAGGTAACATGGATCCAACCATGTTATACGCCTCGCCAAACGCCATTCGTGCAGAAGTGGGTCGTATACTAGAAAGCTTCGGCACCGGCAACGGTCATGTGTTTAACCTTGGGCATGGAATTACGCCCGATGTTAAGCCTGAGCATGCGGGTGTTTTTATTGAGGCTGTGCATGAGTTGAGTGCTTCATACCATAGAAGTTAGCTGCGTTGGTATTGCTTTGTTGAGGGACTATTTTTTATCAAGTCATTTACTCTATGTAAACTCCTTTCAAAAAATAGCACCTCGCCGCGCACTACCTGCCTCGCTGATGCTTCTATTTCTTGGGTAGCTGCATTATCGCCGGCTAAAGCCGCCTCCCACAAGTCACTTTTTTAGATTTTCTTATTGCTTGCCATTCGCTGGCTAAAGCCGCCTCCCACCGGCGACTTCTCATTTGTACCGAAATGTTGCACTAAAATAAAGAGGACATCATTGATTAGTCTCTAGTCTCTAGTCTCTAGTCTCTAGTCTCTAGTCTCTAGTCTCTAGTCGCTAGTCCCTTCCCCCATTTCTTTGTCACATTGATTTGCTTAGATATTGCACTGATCTGTGGTAGTGTCCAAAATCTCTATCTACTTAAACAAATATAGGATAAGCCATGAAAACGCGTGCTGCAGTCGCCCTTGCTCCGGGCAAACCTTTAGAAATTATGGAAGTTAATCTTGATGGTCCAAAAGCAGGTGAAGTACTTGTCGAAATCAAGGCTACTGGTGTTTGTCATACCGATGAATTTACTCGCTCGGGTGATGACCCTGAGGGGATTTTTCCTGCCATTCTAGGCCATGAGGGCGCGGGTATTGTCATTGAAGTCGGCGAGGGTGTTACTACCTTGAAGCCTGGCGATCACGTAATTCCTTTGTACACTCCTGAGTGCCGTCAGTGTCATGCATGTTTGAGTGGCAAAACGAACCTCTGTACTGCGATTCGTGGCACTCAAGGCAAGGGTTTGATGCCAGATGGCACTACCCGTTTTTCGATGTTGGATGGCACGCCTATCTATCACTATATGGGCTGTTCAACGTTTGCTAATCACACAGTTTTACCTGAAATTGCTCTGGCTAAAGTTCGTGAAGATGCGCCATTCGATAAGATTTGTTACATCGGCTGCGGTGTTACCACAGGTATTGGTGCGGTAATTAACACTGCTGGTGTTGAGATCGGTTCTACTGCTGCAGTGTTTGGATTGGGTGGTATTGGTCTGAATGTTATCCAGGGTTTGCGTATGGCCGGTTGCGATATGATTATCGGTGTCGACCTGAATGACAGTAAAGCTGAAATGGCTAAGAAGTTTGGTATGACCCACTTCGTAAATCCTTCAAAAGTCAGCGGCACAGTTACTGAAGCTATCATTGAACTGACTAAGACTGAAAAAGATCAGTTCGGCGGTGTCGACTATTCTTTTGATGCGACGGGTAACGTTAAAGTTATGCGCGATGCGCTCGAGTGTTCACACCGTGGTTGGGGTGTGTCGGTCATTATTGGTGTTGCGCCTGCCGGCGCTGAAATTAATACTCGTCCATTCCAGTTAGTGACTGGCCGTGTATGGAAAGGTACAGCCTTTGGCGGTGCTAAAGGTCGTACCGACGTGCCAAAATTTGTCGATTGGTACATGGACGGTAAAATTGAAATCGACCCAATGATCACCCATAAACTTAAGCTTGAAGACATCAATGATGCGTTTGATTTAATGCATGAAGGTAAGAGCATTCGTGCTGTGGTGGAATTCTAATGTCGTTGGAACAACTGTCAGACATTAAAAGCTTTGCCGGTAGGCAGCTGCGCTATAAGCATCATTCTGCAGTACTTAATTGCGATATGATTTTTGCTGTCTACCTGCCACCTTTAGCGTCTAAACAAAAGGTACCGGTGATTTATTGGTTGTCTGGTCTTACATGTACTGATGAGAACTTTGTCACTAAGGCCGGTGCTCAGCAATATGCTGCTAAGTATGGCGTAGCCATCGTGGCGCCTGATACTAGCCCGCGTGGTGAAGGTGTGCCTGATGATGCTGACGGTGCCTATGACTTTGGTCTTGGGGCAGGTTTTTATGTCAATGCTACACAGGCGCCTTGGTCGGCTCATTATCACATGTATGATTATGTAGTGAACGAATTGCCGGCATTAGTAAATGATTCGCTACCTGTTGATAGCAATAAAGTCGCCATTATGGGTCACTCTATGGGCGGGCATGGTGCGTTGACGATTGCTCTAAACAACCCAGACAAGTTCAGTTCGGTATCGGCATTTTCGCCAATTTGTAGTCCTATCAATTGTCCCTGGGGTCAAAAGGCACTTTCAAATTACTTAGGTAACGATCAATCAACTTGGGCCCGCCATGATACTTGTGAATTGGTTAAATCAGCGACACAGCACCTTCCCGTGCTGGTCGATCAAGGTGGGGCCGACGGCTTCTTGGTTGATCAATTGAAGACTGAGTTATTACTGCAAGCGAGTACTTCGGCAAACTATCCAATGAATATTCGAATCCAAGCCGGCTATGACCATAGCTATTATTTTATTTCGAGTTTTATTGAAGAGCATATAAAGTTCCACTGCGAACATTTCTAATCTCAATTGCCTTGCCAGTGAAATCTGGTGAGGCAATATGATTTATCTTGGCACTATCATCATCACCAACGTATAATGCGTTTTACCTAAGGGGTGGTGGATACCTGAGATGTCAAATGACAAACCCTTTGAACCTGATCCGGTTAGTGCCGGCGGAGGAATAGGTGTTTCCCACGTCAATGGCCGGATCCCAAATTTATCTAGGGATGTTTGATGCCAAAATTTAAAGTTTTACCTTTCTTCTTTAGTCTTGTATCGCCTTTCACTGCCCTGGCGTCACAACCAGCATTAGAAGAAGTTATCGTCAGTGCGGATTTTCGTGAATCATCATGGTTGGCAGCACCAGTCAGTGTCAGTGTGTTTGATGCACAAGCAACCAAAAAGCGTGCCGCTACCCACCTTGAAGAGATGCTCAATACCCTTCCCAATGTAAACTTTGCTGGGGGTAGTAACCGCGCGCGTTACATACAAATTCGTGGCATCGGTGAAAGAAGCCAATTTAAGGAGCCCATCAATCCGTCAGTGGGTCTTTTGATTGACGGTGTTGATATGAGTGGTTTGGGTTCGATGGCTACGCTGTTTGATATTGAACAGGTAGAGGTAATTAGAGGCCCCCAAGGAACACGATACGGTGCTAATGCATTAGCGGGATTGGTAAAGATAAAAAGCGTAGCGCCAAGTATTGACCAAACAAGTAACCTAGCTTTGTCGCTAGGTAACTATGGCAGTCATAGTCTATCTTTGGCTAGCGGCACCACGCTTGATCAACAAGGAAAGTTGTCAGTAAGGTTGGCTCTGCAAGAACAACAGAGCGATGGATTTTATTCAAATAAAACCTTAAATAAAGACAATACTAATGGGCGTGATGAATTGTCTGCACGCTTTCAA